>JAAYGE010000117.1 GCA_012727835.1 Bacillota bacterium | reverse complement strand
GCCCTTGGCATCCCCACCCATTATGTGGAGGCGGACGAAGAAGAGGGCACCATGACTATAAAACCGGCAGAACCTTTCGGTGAAGGCGTCGAAGTAATACTAAGGTACCGGGCCGTGGGCAGCTTTTACCGGCGCTACGGCAAATACTGTAAGGAAGGAGACTCGCTGGATGCCTACGTGGAGGTAACATTGAAGGATGACGCCCGCAATGACCCTCTAATTACTGCTGACGCCTTAGAGATGCTAGGCATTATGACCAAGGAGGAATACGAAACCCTCGTGGTTTTGACCCGTAAGATAGGGACCATTGTCAAAGAAGAACTGGCCAAGAAGGGCCTAGAGCTTTACGACATTAAGTTTGAATTTGGCCGCATCGGCGAGGATAGGCACATAGCTCTCATCGACGAAATTTCCGGCGGTAATATGCGCGCCTACCGTGGCGACGAATACATTCCACCGCTAGAGCTGGAGCAAATCTTGCTCGCCCAGTAGCAGCCAGTCCTTTGACACCAGGCAAACAAAAAGCCCTGACTACTATAACGGTAGTCGGGGCCTGTTTATATCTCCGGCTCACGCCAGCATATAATCTAAAATAGCTTCAATATGAATCTGAGTAGTGTCCAGTAGCAAGGTGTCCAAATCGCCTTCTTTGATTATCAATGGCAGTTCGGTGCAGCCAAGGACCAAGGCATCTGCATCGGTAGCTTTTATCATCTGTGATGCAATTCGCAGCATGGCCTCCTTCTCCTCCTGCAGAACAATGCCTGCCTGTAGGTTGGGGAAGATTATGTTATGGATTACCTGTTGCTGCTCCTTATCAGGAACGAAAGCATCTATGCCAAATTTGGCGAGGGCATCGGTATATAGCCCGCTACTCATGGTAAAAGCAGTACCCAGTACTACGACCCTCTTACATCCCTTGGCCTGTGCGTACTGACAGGTAGCCTCCACCAGACTAACCAAGGGCACAGGCGACCTACTATTAACTTCGTCAAATACGATGTGAGCCGTATTAGCACCTATAGCTGCAAATTCTGCTCCGGCAGCACTAAGGTTTTTAAGAGAATCGATTATACGATCAGCAAACTTATCCCACTGCTGGGTTGATGATAGGGTATACATCTCCTTTAGATTCAAACTGTCGATTACCATCTGAGGGTAGGTATCCTGAGCTAGCCTCTGGCGATAGCCCGCAATAATGCCCCTGTAATAGTCGATTGTGGACTCAGGGCCAATCCCCCCTACCAGTCCAAGCTTCTTCATAATATACACCTCCCAAAGCCCCTTTACCTAATTGCTGCTCGCAGAACTTGCCACACTTCCTCTTGTACTAGGCCCAAACGCCACAACGCGATGCCCTGCAATTTATAGCGCTTGGCTATACCCACCTTGGTCACAATACTGGTCGGGTTTTCGCTGGGTAGCGATATCCCAAGGACTAGCTTCTCTGGTGCAACATGTTGCAGTGCCTGCTCAACCGCCTGCAATACTAACGCAGCTGGCTCGGGCTTAGTGCCATAGTCATAAGCCATGATAATTATCCTGTCGGCAATCTGACCGAGCGCCTTGTAATCATAACCCTTGAAAGCGCTGTTAGGCGCATGCAACGTAAGCGTCAGACTCAGCCCTTCATTGTGCAAAGCCTCTGCTAGGAGCCTTGCCATCTTGGTGAAATTGCTTTGTATTTGCATCAACTCTTCTGTACTGGCGTTTAACCCAAGCCCCTCCAGATCGAGGTTCACGCCTGCATAGTAATCTCGCGCTTCTAGAGTGATCTGGTCCACCATCTGTGCTACCGCTACATCATCTGCCAGTAGCTTATCAAGCATCCGTTCCCAATTGACCTCATGCACAACCATTTCAGTTCTGAGCTCATAATGCCCTGCAGCTGCCAAGACTGACTCCCAGCCAGTCGGGCGCTGCCAACCCGTTCGGCTACGTGTCAGCAAGTTGCCCTCCCCATCTATGGCATACCAGCCTGCAGCTATTTCATCCACAATGTCGGTATTACCAATGGCATGGTCGGGAAAAACTTGACCAAAAAGGTTTGTCCAGCTGCTAGTTGCTGTATCTCCTAAAGCGTAAAAACCAATTACGTTCATCTCCCTACGTGGTGAAACAACGGTGACTATGCGTAGAGAACTGTTCCAAGCCACCTTACAATCGAAGGCTTCACTAAAAAAACGTAGGGGGATAAGCGTTCTGCCCCCAATAATCTCAGGAGGGACTTGCAGGGTCATGGGCTGATCGTTACGATAAGCAATCCTATTATCAATCTGCATACTAACCGAGTTATCACTATCATGGGCCCGAATAGTGCGAGTAGCCCCGTCCCAGTGCACCACCACATTCAAGGCGTTGGCAACCGCTCGAAAGGGCACCAAAGTTCGGCCATCTTTGATAACCGGCTGTACATCGAATTGAACTGGCAACCCGTCAATCAGTACGCGAATTTCCCCCTCCTCTTGAGCGAAAGTAGGCTGAGCAAAGTTACTGGTCAGGATCAAGACCAATAATACAGCCAATGCGAAGTGTTTCATACTCATCCCCTCCCCCGATCGTCGTCACACTATAGTCTTCGGCTAAAACAATCTTGGCTCCTGCAACAAAGAACACAGAAGCTACGTTTTGGCAACTTACTTACCTAAGTTGCGTAGTAAGTAGTAAAGGTGAGAGGGAGGGTTGCCCGATGGAACTAGATAACGGCTTCCGGGTCCTACACAAGAACAGGTGGATTTGGTTGCTGCCAACCGTGCTATCGTTAGTAAGCTTACTGCTGACTCCCCTTTTTGGCTTTTTCCCCACTGTTCAACGAGGAATCCATATAAAGTTCGCTGTACCCACAGGAATGCCCGATTTGGATTCTATTCTAAAACTAGAACAGATGAACATTGGCGTTCCCGTCCGCCCGCAGATGTTGCTGTTCGCCTTGATAAGCATCCTAGTCGATACCTTCTTTACCGGTGGTTGGCTGGCCATGGTATTCGCCGCTCTTAGAGGAACAGAGCCGGATAAGACCGACCTGTGGGAGCAGTCCCGTTATTTCTTTAGTCGCCTACTCTTGACTAGGATACTAACCCTTCTCGTAGGGATATTCGGATTAGTCCTGCTCGCTATATTTCTAGGCCCATTGGCATTCATACTGCTGATATTAGCATTCGTAGGACTCATGTATGTCTTCTTCTGGGAGTTGGCCATTGTGGGCGAGGATTTGTCCGTAGGAGAAGGATTCACCCGAGGTTATGAGGTGCTGCGAGCCAATTTGGGCGAGGTGCTTAGAGTAGTGCTACCCATTGCGCTGTACACCGCTATAATAAGCCTTGTAGCTAACCTGATTGCGCAGTACATCTTGGGCTATGTACTACTGATTCCAGTTTGGTCCTACATCGGTGGTGGCTTTTCTGCGGCCATATGTGCGCTGTACGAGAGGCTTACTCGGCCCCCTATAGATCCGCAAATAGATTAGTCAACTCAGCTAAGTGCTGCAATAGCTTTATAACCTAATACTCCCAATCATCGGCCTTATAGCCGTGCACAGGAGTGTATCCTTGGCATTCTTGCAGCAGGGATGACTTTACTACCCATCCCCGCACTATATGTCCTGGCCTCCAGACAGAAAGTCGGAGCTCTTACCCACCAAAAACCCCTGTCATAAGAGACTTTACCAGCACAATTACATCTGCCGGCCCCTACCTCCTGTTACTCTCCGAAGGCTTAAGGTTGGGGCCTCGTTTCATACCCACGGCGAATTTCACAAAGCCGCATTGCTCGTAGAAGGGCACCAGAGGTTCTTCGCAGAAGAACTGGACGTGCAGTTTGCTTTGCTGACAGCGACGTACCAACTGTTCAGTTATGCGGGTACCGACTCCCAGATTGCGATATTCCGGGTCAACCCCTAGGCCGCAAAGATAGGCATTAATCACGCCGTCGGAAACTACCCGGCCAGTGCCGATAAGTCTATCCCCATCATAGACGTACAGTACGTACCAGCTACCTTCCATGGCCTTAGCCAGCTGTTCCGCATCCAGTTGTAGAAATTCCGCCCAACCCAACCGCTCATAAAGTTCGTATAGGTCCAGCGGTGATCTCAAGTTTTCTGTGTAATTCTTCATCCCCTCTTCCTCCTTGCCATGACGGTCGCCTAGCCCCATTATCTCGAACTTAAAAGCTACTGCCTAGGGGGTAAGCTCCTTTATGAGAGAAATAGTCAGTATCACAGAACGGTTCAATAAAATTCGGCAGGAGTAGTCTTGCGGAGAGAGAAAATAGAATACAAATAGACTAGCAAATTCTTACACCCAGAACCTCACACGAATTGCTATAGGGAACAAGTTTCCCATGTCTGGAGGTATGGCAGGTGGCAAAGGACAATTTTGGGTTTAATAGGAAACTTGGGTTCGATTGCCTAGAGATGACTCCAGAAGCCACCCTTTACTCGGTTCCCGGTGTGGCGGTGCTAATCGCCAACATTCCCATTGAATTTCCAAGTGGGCAGCATAGCCATGCGGAGTATGAATTTGTGGCCCCCCTTAGCCAAGACATGACCGCTAGCCTTGAGGGCCAGCCCATCACCCTAAGGAAACGTCAATTGCGGGCCTTTAACCCCTGGCAAAGGCATGGGGTGAAGAGCGCCACCAAAGTGGGCAAATTTTTCGGGATCATGTGCGAAAGAGCATTCCTAGAAGAACTGGCAATGGAGGCCTTTGGGCAAGCTGATGTGGTGTTTAGCAACCGCGAATTTGCCTTTAGCAATAAGATGCTCTTACTTCTAAGCCTGTTGGTGGACGAAGGTATTGCCAAACCGGCAGGACATGAAACAGTCCAACAGCATCTCGTCAGCATGCTGATGACGGAAATAATCAGATGTTCGGAGAACAACATTAGTAACTCGCAGGCAGTAAGCGCAGAAAGGGCGGGCATAAACCGGGCCCTTGGTTTCATTGAGTCCCACTTTATGCATGCATTTTCAGTAGAAACCTTGGCGGCGGAGGCCGGCTTAAGCTTGTCGCATTTTATCCGTGCCTTTAAATTGCATACCGGCAAGACGCCCCACACTTACCTAATGAATTTCCGCATAGAAAGGGCTACGGAAAAACTGCAGAATAAGAAACTACGCATCACCGATATAGCTTTGGCCTGCGGTTTTTCCAATCCGGGGCATTTTACCACAGTTTTCAAGCGCACCATGGGAGTTACACCAAGCGAATACCGCAAGACATTGTTATGAGTTATTACTAACCTTAGCCGAGGGCTAAGGTTTCATATTTTTACCAATAGCAATTTTGTTGCAACTTAGCAATAAACAAATAGAACCTTTTCCCTTTTCATGCTAGCATTTTCTCAACCCCAACCTCATTGCCAAAGGATGTGATTTCTTTGGATTAGGTTCTACTCAAAACAGGAGGTGTTTTGTTTGCGAAGGTTGAGACGACTGCTAGCACTATTGCTCACGTTGGCTCTTGTGACCCAGCCCCTGCTGCCCTCGGTCGTAACGGCTAGCCCGCTGCAAAGGGGGGAGGTTGCTCTCGCTGCCTCGCCCGTGGCAGACGCTGAGGAACCGGCTCCCAAGAGCGGGCCTCCCGACGCAAGTGACCAAGTGCCCGATCCTGAACTACCACCCCCAGAGGAAGAAATGGGAGACCCGCCCATTGCGGAGCCGGGTAGCGAAATCCCTAGCGAGGAATCTGACGCACCAAGCGACGGGGGCCCTAGTGAGGGATACGATGAACCGGGTGACGGCGTCCCTAGTGAGGAAGAAGCCCAAGAGCCTGGCACAGAAGAGCCGTCACCAGAGCCCGAGTTGGAACCCGCCCCTGAACCAGAGCCAGAACCCGCTCCCGAGCCAGAGCCGGAGCTGGCGGAAGGGCCCAATCCGATGCCCCAAGAACCGGATGCTCCGATGGAAGAGCCCGGTCCAGCCCCTCAAGACCTGGAGGAGCCGACTGAGGATGAGTTGGGTATTGACGGTGCAGCAGATTCGGGTCTAACGCTAGAGATCAAAGCACCCGACGGTTCAATACCAGAAAAGGTAACACTCCACCTCTATCGACGTATGGCGGAAGACGAGCTAGACTACGCCCCCAACGCGCCTTACGAGGAAGTAGACTGGACTACCTCGCCTTACAAGACCGTTTGGGACGGTTTTGTGCATATCCCGGGCAACCTGGCTTTAGATTTGCACACCTATGTGGCGATAATTCAAGGAAGCTTTGATACGGGAACTGAACAAGCCGATTTTATCTATGTCCGGACACTGGAAGCGCCTGTTAATACGGTGATCGACGGTGCCAACACTTGCCCAGCTAGTTTCACCATGAATGGTGCTTCCGGGCAGGCCCTTCCTTGCCCCAGCTTCATCCTGCGGCTGAAGGACGAGGAGGGCGACCGGGTAGCAACCATGCGGCTCGAACCTAGCCTGGAATCGGTTCGGCTCCTTTATCTGGACGAGGGGCTGTACGACGCCTACGGGATATGGAGCCCGGGCCAAGCAGCAAATTTCATTTACCCCCTGCCTGAGGAACTGATCGATCAACCAGCCTATTTCCTGAGGCAAGAAGATCTCATCCTGACTGCAGCTAGCTCCCGCGTTACATTTACCGCTGCTAACACCGGCCACATGATCAGCCGGGTGTTCTATGATAACGGCGAAGAGCCCAGTAGCGCCGGTATCGTCATTTACCTGGACGGAGAGGACATTGAGGATGTGGTTGATGGGGAGTTTGGTGATGACTACTGGTCCCTAACCTTTCCTGGTGAACTGGTGCTATCGCCAGGTCAATATGACATCTATAGTACTGTTTCTGTCTCTCGCTGGGACTACTCTTTCCGTCGCAAAGACTATGAAGTGCTCCCAGATATTTTCGAATATAACTTTGGCGGACACTTTACCTTTACCGCCGAAGTTCTCAACTCTCCTATCACAGCAGACCAGGACCTGACAATGTCCTTTAGCCTTGAGGACGGCTATGGCAATACAGTCACCAGCATCTACGAGCCAAGCGGTGCCTATGGCCGCAGACTCGTGGACATTCAGATGGTGACCTATGAGTCTCTTGATGACGAATACTACACTTACGCCGGCAATCCGCAACAATGGCCTTATCAAAACACCATCAGCAAACCTACTGGCAGAGAAGCCGGTGATTGGTTTGCGGCGCTGGGAATGAAACACGGTGTTTTAAGAACCAGCAGCTCTGATCAAGTCCATACCCCCTTGGTCCCGTTTACTGTTCTGCCCGTCGAGTCCGACCCGGTTGCTGGCCAGACTATTCAGGTCTACAACTATGACAATAGCGTAGCCCCAGCCGGTCTGGGCGACTTCAATCTATATGCGCTCAAGGCCGATGACGACGGCAACAAATACTGGAACTTAGAAGGTGGGTATAAGACTGATGACGCCGGGAAGATCTATATTCCCCCCGATCTTGAACTATCTCCCCACGGGAATGTCTTGACCTACCATGATGGCCCCTGGGACCAACGCCTCTTCTATTGCAGTGAAGCCTTCACAAAACTGGAAGACTTAAGTAAGGAGATCAGATTAAACGAGTGTTCTGTTGAACTAGAGTTAAGAGTCAGAGGCGAATCGGCTTATGCTCAGCTAGTTGCGTATCAGTCTGGGAAAGATGATGATGCGCTCTATGACCTAAAATGGATACAAGGCCACAAGCTTTTCGTCACACCCGGTTACTATGCTTCCTATGCAACAGCCTTCGATGGGGAAAAAGGCCAACCCTGCCTCTGGATCGGCCCAGCTCAGTTTATTGAATCGTCGGGCATCGTTGAGATGGGAACGGCTGACCCCGCTACACTGACCATCTATGTAGCCGACGGTTACAGGCTTTACACCGATTACGATTCCTCCATCACTCACGTGGATACGGGATTTAATGAATATATATATCCTGATAAATACCCCAGTATGCAGCTCATGCCCGCCAGCTATTACGCCTACACCTGGGTGGCACGGCCCGATCCAAATAATGACCCGGACTCAGGTGATGGATATCAATGGTATTACGGCATCAGCCTAGCTAATGCAGGACGGGAAATGCTACAACTCTCCGCTAATGAAACTGCCAGTTTTGTTGTCGGGGGCCCGTTCACGGTAGACTTTACCCTCGAAAAGGTTGACCTGACTACCGACGACGAACTGCGGGGCGATGTCTTCATTTTAGATGTTCAGGGCAATCGCGTTTTCGCAGTGGGCACAGAGGAACTCCTAAGACCTATGTTCCAGCAGACAGATCTAAGCGAAAGTATGTATATCAATGAGACTGGTCAAATCATCATCCCGCAACCGGAAACGATAGGTCTACAGGGATGGCAACCTTGGCCCTTCGTCTACCCCTTCTTACGTCTCTATAAGCTCAACGAGGACGGAACGGAAACCCGCATCTTCAACAAGTGTGCTGACAACTACATCTACGACTTCGAGCTACCGCTAGATTCGCTCGAACCAGGTGACTATCGCCTGGAACTAGCAATCTCCATGGGCGATGGGATTATGACCACATCCAAGGGGTTCGCCCTCAGCTCTAGCAGTAAGGCTACTCTAGATAAGTTGCCCACAGCTACTAACCAGACTAGCTTCACTATCTCTGGTGTGGCAGGGCCTAACGCCAGCGTAACCCTCTTCTATCGACTAGGCGCCACGGGCGAGCCAATAGAAGCTGGAACAACTACGGCCAATGACATCGGCCGCTTTAGCTTAGACTTTGCCTTCCCCGCCGACGCCATTGACGGAGAATATTTCTTTACTGCCCAAGCAATTGTTGACGGTGTAGAAACTCCCGAGTCCAAGCCAGTGACAGTACTGCTGGACCGGGTAGCGCCTGAGCCTCCCAGCCAGTTTGTGGGCGAACCGCAAGACTCTACCCACGTCCTGCTCAGCTGGCAGCCTTCCGTCGCTGCTGACGTAAAGGGCTACCTTGTCCGTAGAGATGGAGTTCTGTTGATGGAACTGGCACCGGAGAAACTGACGCATTTAGATGGCGGGCTGATGCCAGCCACCACCTACACATACACTCTGGTAGCCGTGGATCAGGCCGGCAACGAGTCGGAGGCGATGTCCATTACTGTTAACACCGGGATAGGTGAAGACACCATACCACCGGCAACTCCAGCTAAGCCGGTAGCCACCTATCAAGGGGGTGGCGAAGCCATCATCACCTGGCAGCCCACCACCGATAATATAGGCGTGACTAGCTACCAGCTATTCCTAGTGATAGATGGGGCGGAAAATGAACTGCTCCATACCATCGACATAGCTGACCCGTCGGATACACCGGAGCTTGGGTTTACCCATACCGGTTTGTTCAATGAGACCACCTACAAGTATGCGGTGCGTGCTTATGACGCCGCCGGTAATGAGTCAGCCCTCTCCCCTATCTGCGAGTTGACCACACCACAGATACAAATCTATTCGTTCACCTATCGCTTCCCAGGAGAATGGGGCCGTACTGACCTGGGCCTGATCTACCCGGGAGCCCCATTCACACTCCGCATGTTGGGTGAGAAGGGGCGAACGGCCACCGTAGAAGTCACCTATGATGCCACCACCGAGCAAGGCGGTACTGAAGAGAAAACATTAACGGTGAGTTTAGCTGAGAATGAGACTCTGGCGGGGACTTACAATGGTGAATTCCCGCTACCGGACGATGCGGCCCAGCTAGAATCGATCCGTGGCGTGCTAACCGATGGGGAGCACCCAGCCTCGAAACAAGCAAGCCTATCGCTAAAGGTGACTGGTGATCTCACCGTGAGCATTCCGGGGGAAGCCCTTAGCGAACTCAAAAGTCTAGCCATCACCCTCTGGAGTAGCTCCCAACGGGCGGGGCAGACGGCCATCGTGCAGGAAGGCGTGGAGGAGTATTCCTTCGAGCGCCTGAGCCCTGCAGACGACTACCGGATAACCATCAAGGGTGCCCTTAACCGTACTCTAGTTGAGGTAAAGGATTTCCCGGTGGTGGCAGGCAAAACGAACCGCATTACCCTTGCTCCTCGACTGCAAGCGCAACTGCCGGTAAGAGTAACGAATGACAACTATGAGCCACTGGCTGGAGGCAGCGTTTTTGCCCGCAACACTTTCACCTGTTTAGCCACAACCGTTACCACCAATGCGGATGGCCTAGCCCCATTATCGCTAAACACGCTGCAGGGCGAAGAAATACAGCTGGATATTACACCTACCGGCGAGCTATTGTCTTTGCCTTACGAGAGTTATGTGAAGCGATCGTATACAGCGGAGGCAGGAAGTCAGACCATCGGCCTCACCCTGCCCACACTGCCGATGGGCACCATAAGCGGCACTGTTGTTCTGGATGAGACAGGCGAGCCCATTCCTGGGGTGACCATCAACGCGGTCCATGTTAGATCTGGCCGCTCGATTCCAACTACAACCATAAGTGCCGCCGACGGATCATATATGCTACACGTACCAGAAGGAACCAATATCTTGACCGCATCCACACCGATGGGGCACATCTTCCCCAACGGGGAACAGGTGATAAGTGTAAAAGGCCATGTGAAGCAGGACCTCGAGTTGGGCATCCGCGCCTGGAGCACCATCGATGTACTGCTGGAGACTAAATATATCGATCGGGCTCCACTGCTGGTGGAGGGGATGGACTGGTGGTCAGCCTATCACTTCCATTTGAAAGGACACGACAGCCTAGGTCGACGCTACGCCGGCTTTCCCTTGAAAATGCGCCTAGAGCCCCACGAGGAAATCACCATCAGTGTCGATGGCAGAGAAGCAGGACTCCCTAAGGCGGAGCAGACCATTCGGGTGGATGAAAACCGCCAGGGCAAAGCCCTTATTCGGTTGGAAGAGTATGGTCGCATCGTGGGACGCTTGGTCGATGAACAGGGTAATGATTTTCCGTTAGGGCAAGAATCGTTGGTCTGGTCGGTGCAGCTGCTGCAAATCACCGGTCCAGGGCGTACCCAGCGCGTGCACGCCGTGTACCTAGAGGACGCCACTTTCCAAATCTCCGTCCCCCATCCGGGCGATTACGAGCTGTTTATCTCCCGCCCACCGAAACATGTGGGCCAAACCATAGTAACCTTCCCCACAGCCACCGTCGGGCCCATCAGCGTCGGCATGTACGATATAAAGGACGTGGGCGACATCAATCTGGTGTGGGATAAAACCGATGCTAAGGCCTTCTTCACTACCAACTGTGACGAGGTGGGAGCCGGTGGCGTAGTCAACTGTGCCCTCCGTATAGGGCGCAACAAATCCAATAGATACCCGATGGAAGATGCACGCGTGGCTATTAAGCTGCCTCAGGGCTGCGAACTGGTAGACGGCAGCCTTGCCTTTGAAGGACAGCCAGTTACTCCGATTAGCACCTCACCATCGTTAATTGTAGATCTGGGCGACCTTGAACTAAATGGAACAGAGGAAAAGGTGCTCAGCTTCTCCCTTAAGCTCTCTGATCCGTTACCTGATGCAGAAAGAGTACTACTCTCAGGGATCTTCCGCTGGCTAGAGGGCGGAAAAGAGCTGACACTTAACCCGGTTCCTGTAGAAATCATGCTGGCCCGGGTCACCCTCAACGCCCCCACTCTGGTAACGGCCGAAAATCGCAAAACCGCCGTTCATGGACGGGGCCCTGTAGGAGCAAAGGTTTCCGTTTATAGTGGACCTCATTTGCTGGGCGAGGCCATCGTCTCGCCGGCCGGCTATTGGCATTTGCCAATAACCTTGCCCGACCGAGGTTACCCAGTGGAGCATGAGTTACAGGCTGCAACCCTACACAAGGGCGAAAGGCTATATTCGGATATCCTTCGGATCAGGTATAACCCCAAAGAGCCGGTCATCACCAGCCTTGTTTTCCGGCAGGGCAAAAATGGCCGAGTGGTTCGGTTCAATCCGAACGAAGGTATCGCCCGCTTCCCCTATGTGGTGCGGCCCGGTGAAGGACCCTTTATCGTAGAGGTCGGGTTCAACAAACCCAATTTGGTGAGCAACGTTAAGATTGGTGTAGGCTCTTTCAGCGCTAAGGCAGCCCCCGTCCCTGGAACAGACGGCCGCCAATACCGCGCCTCGGTCTCTTGGGACGGCAACAAATTCGGTTCCATCTGGGTCGAGTATGATCCTAAACACGACCCCACCGAGGTAAGGAAGGAAAAACTGACCGATGGGCAATTACGCTATCAAACACCACCAGGCATGCGCGACTATCAGGCAGAGGTTGACATAGAACTGGATGACAACTGGAGGCCGGCTGACTTACCAGACGACTGGCCAGAGGAAACCAAGTCAGCTGCTATCGATATAACCTTCGGCTCGCGGCCCGATATGGCCGGGCGGGTTGAGATCTCGCTAGCACCGGCTCCCGACTTCCAGCCGACGGCAGAAGACCTGCTGAAGGCACAGACGAGTGGAATTCCGGTCTATGGATTACAACTGAGTGACCTGATAATCACAGAAGATAAGATCACCATGTGGGTTGAAGGCTATATTGCAGCCGACTACATCTACGCTCCAACAGAGCAACGGATGCGCAGCGCCATTGGCCCTACCAGCTGGGCTTCCTACTATCGCCAACTGACCAAATTCGACGTCACCATGCTGGAGGGTCCTATCGGGGCCATCGATGCAGGCAAAAATGCGATGGATATACTGTCTGCGCCTGGCATGTTCGATAAGTATAGCGAGTTGCTTGACCAGGCCGACAAGTGTGGTTACCATTCGGACGTTTATCACGATCTTATTAAGAAGGCAGCAAATCGTAAGATGGCTGGCGAAGCTGTAAAATGGGGTATGAAATTAGCCGGCTGTATTCTCGCCCCAGTCTCCTTCGGTTGGGGAACGGTAGCCCTCTTTGTCGCCTCCGAATTAATAGAATGGGGCATCGACCATGACGTGGACAGCCGCCTACAAGCCATTAAGGATGAGATGGCGGCTGATCCGGCTTGCCAGGGAGAAGACGAATGGTGGCACGAGCTGGCCGCTGAAATCCGACGGAAGAACAAAGTCGCCGAGCCCACCTGGATTTGGGACCCCAGTGGCATCGTCTACGAAGGCCTTATGGATAACCCCATCGAAGGCGTAAAGGCAACCGCCTATGAGGTCATCAACCTAGAAACCGGCGAACTAGACTTCTGGGATGCAGACTGGTTCGGACAGGAGAACCCCCTCTATACCGACAGCATCGGTTACTACGGCTGGGATGTGCCGGAAGGACTGTGGCAGGTTATCTATGAAAAGGATGGTTATGCACCGGCGCAGAGCGCGGTCCTACCAGTGCCTCCACCACAGACGGAGGTACACGGTAACCTGGTCAACCTGACCCCACCCCGGGTGGTTGCAGCTGCTGCGGCGGGCGAGGGCAAGTATCTGCAGGTGACCTTTGACCAGTACATGTTGGTGGATACTCTGAATGAGAATACCGTCTGGGTTACTTATCAGGGGGCAGTGGACTGGGAGGAGGACGAAGAAGCAGGAGAACTGGAACTGCACTATGTTAAGGGCAAAGTTGAAGCCCATAACGCAGTTCCCAGCTCAGATAATCGGGAGCTGTTAATCACTCGCCAGCTGCGCTTTATCCCCGAGACCGCTCTAACTGTAGGGCAAGAGTACCAGCTCACTATCGACGGAATTGTGCAGCACTACGGTGGCATTCCCATGGGTAAGCCGTATACCGCCAGTTTGACCATTCCAGAAAATGACCCGGCGGTTCCGCAGGTCAGCAACCTACAAACAGTATCCGACTACAACTGGGTTGACCTCAGCTGGAAGGACCCCATAGGTAACGGGCTGCAGGTGGAGATAGTCTGGAAAGATGGTACCACCGGCCAAGAGATTGGACGAAAGATAGTACCCCAAGGCGTGGAAAGCTATCAAATTCCCCATCTCTTCAGCGACAGCAAGTACACCGTAGCGGTAAGGGTCATCGATTGCCTGGGAAATAAATCTACAGGTATCGAGAGACAGGTGCAGACCAAGCTGGTGGAGCTGCCGAAAGTACCGGATAAACCGGACCCGCCTAAGCCACCGAAACCACCGGTGACACCCGATC
>JAAYGE010000116.1 GCA_012727835.1 Bacillota bacterium | reverse complement strand
GTCCACCGGGCCGCTGGTACAAGTGGGAGAAGTTTGCCGTATCAGGCGCACAGACCAATCTTGGGTGCTGGCCGAGGTAGTTGGTTTTAGAGACGATAGTGTCCTATTGATGCCGTTAGGTGGGGCCGACGGGTTAGCCCCCGGTTCGTTGGTGGAGGCTACCGGGCGACCGTTACAGGTGGCCGTGGGGGAGGACCTGTTAGGGCGTGTGCTGGATGGCCTGGGTAATGTGTTGGATGAGGGGGAGCCAATTCTGAGCCGCACCTTTTATCCTCTGATGGCCGAGCCGCCCCACCCCTTGACGCGGCCACGTATCGATCAGGTGTTATCCACCGGCGTGCGGGCCATTGACAGCTTGCTCACGGTGGGCATCGGTCAGCGACTAGGCATTTTTGCCGGTAGCGGTGTGGGTAAGAGTACCCTACTAGGTATGATTGCCCGCAACAGCCAAGCCGACGTAAATGTGATTGGGCTCATCGGCGAGCGGGGCCGGGAGGTCAGAGAGTTTATCGAAAGGGATCTGGGCCCCGAGGGGATGGCTCGCTCGGTGGTGGTCGTTGCCACCTCCGACCAACCGGCTCTAGTCCGCTTAAAAGGGGCTTTTGTGGCCACCGCCATCGCCGAATATTTCCGTGACCAAGGCCAGAATGTGATGTTAATGGTCGACTCACTAACCCGTTTTGCTATGGCTCAACGGGAGGTGGGGTTATCAATCGGCGAGCCGCCCACCAGCCGCGGTTACACTCCCTCGGTCTTTTCCCTGTTGCCGCGGCTGCTGGAAAGAAGCGGACGAGCCGAGGAGGGCTCCATAACCGCCTTTTACACCGTCTTGGTGGATGGTGATGACATGAACGAACCGATCACCGATGCGGTGCGTGGTATTCTCGACGGCCACATCGTCCTCTCCCGCGATTTAGCCAACCGGGGCCATTATCCCGCCATCGATCCGTTGGCCAGCATTAGCCGTTTGTTTATGGAACTGGCGTCGCCGGAGCAGCGGGAGGCAGCCAATCGAGCCCGGCGTTTGCTGGCGGTCTATCGGGAAAATCAGGACTTGATCAATATCGGAGCCTATAAGGCGGGCGGCAATCCGGAGATCGATGAAGCAATAGAAAGGCTGCCAGCCATTAACGGTGTTTTGCAGCAGGTGGCTATGGAAAAGGACAACTATCAACAGGCAGTGGCCGCCTTGTTGCAGGCAGTCGGGAGGTAAAAAGGAATGGCGGTGTTTAATTTTCGTTTAGCTCAGGTGTTGCGCCTGCAACAGGCTGTTGAAGATATGGAAAAAAGAAAGTTGCAACAGAGGTTGGGAGAACTAGCCCAGGCTGAAGAGGCCCTAGCCCAAGCCCGTGAGCAACGCATCCGGTTTCTTGGGCGTATGCAGCAGGCAGAGGCGGGAGGCTTGCCGGCGGCCCAGTTGATTACTTGGCGCAACTGGCATCCCGTGTTGGCTCAGCGGGAGGAGGAGCGACAACAGGAAAGGGTTACGGCTGAGGAAGCCGTTGATGAACAACGTCAGCATGTGTATCGGGCCCGCCTAGAAAGACGAACCTTGGAGCAATTAGAAGAAAGGCAGAAAGAACAATTCATGCTAGCTCAGGCACAGTTGGAACAGGTCGCTCTTGATGAACTAGCCGTGCAGAGCTGGCCAAATGGGGAACGACTATGACGGAGAAACGCAACAAATCAATCGGTCTAATCTTTGTACTCGTCTTTCTGGTGTTAGGTATAGTCACCATCAGCACCATACTGGTGGGACGAGCCCTCGGTTGGTGGGAATATGCCGACTTACCTCTGGTGGGGCGGCTCTTCCCTAGCCCGGAGCCAGCGGACCCGGAACCTGAGGAGGAAGAACCCGACTGGGACGCTCGCATAGAACTATTGGAGTTGGAAATAGAGCAGCGAGAGCAACGCATCAGCGATCTACAGGACAATGTACGCCAGCAGCAGGCTCGCATTGAGGAGCTGTTGGAGGAAATAGAAGATTTGAAGGCCCAATTGGTAGCTGAACAAACAGCGAAAGCCGATGCCGAATTGGTGCGTACGGCTAAGATGTATCAAAACATGCGGGCTCAGGAGGCAGCCCAGATCTTAGAGAAGATGAATGTGGAAGAAGTGAGGTCGATCTTGTATCAGATGCCAGCGGAGGCGGCGGGAGCTATTTTAGGCAAAATGCAACCGGAGAAAGCTGCTCAGATCGCATCTATACAAGCTGGTAAATAAACCTAAGCATCTTTAGAAAGGAGGTGAGACGATGATGCAAGTGTCAGGGGGCCTATTAGATCTGGTCCCTACGCAGGCAGTGAAATCCGCGGGCAGCGATGCTCCTTCAGCTAAATCTCCAGTGGGTTTTGAGCAATTGCTGACGCAAATCAGTGCGCTGGCCGGCGATTCTTCTCCAGATCTTGTGCCCCAGCCCCAATTGGAGGAAGATCCGGAGAAAATGGCTAGCAAAGGTTTAGAAGCGCTGGCCGCTCTACTGGCGCAATCTCAGGGCTTAACGCTAGTCCCGGCTCCACTGGAGCAGCCGGAGCAGGGTGAGGGGCTAGCCGCCGAGGAAGATTTGGTGGCTGTTCCCGAGGCCCCACATCTGAATCCCATGCCTGAGTCCCAACTGGAATTGGTGGGCATGGAGGTTATGGAGACTCCTCAACCACAAGGCGTACAACAGGAGGCAGCCCACGGCCTCTTAGTGAAAGAACCGCTGGTCGAAGAGGTGAAGGTGGAATCAAAGGCAGCGACGTCCCCCCTAACAAGGCTGGTGGAAGTGTTACAGGAATTGGAGGCCAATACTACCATTTCTAAAGGGGCAATGAATCCGGTACAACCAACGGGTTGGGGGGAATTGGAGCGGTATTGGCTATTAAGGGGAAGCGGTGAGGCCAATGATGAGGCGGCTTTAACCTCCAGCGAAGAGGCGTTAGAGGCGTTTAGCTCCCCTCAGGGCGAAAAGGCGACCACCGTTACAGCGAAAGCTGCCGCTACCAGGGAGGGCCTGCTAGCTGAAGAGCTTGAGATTATGGCTGAAACCCTAGCAGCGGTGGAGGAGCGGGATGCGGATAGCCAAATGGCGGTCCAGCCTGGCCTAGCCATTAATAAAGGGCAGGGGCCGGTCGTTGAGCAGAACAGCGCTTTAAACTATACAGCCCGACCGGGAACGCCTCTTCTGCACCAGCTGGAACAGGGGATAGCCATGGGCGTACGCCAGCTGCGATTTCTTCAGTCGCAGGAAAGCATAAGCATGCGCCTGCAGTTGTACCCGGAAAGTCTGGGCGAAGTGCGGGTGGAACTCAAACTGGAGGGCAACGTGCTTACCGCCCAGTTACAGACCTTCCGGCCGGAAGCAACTGAAGCTCTGCGCCTAGAGTTACCGCTCTTAAGGGAGAACTTAGTCAATCAAGGGTTTACCCAAGTCTTTCTGGGAGCAGAAACGGCCCCCCAATTTGGCCAGTCCTTCGGGCGAGAGCAACAGCCTTTCCAAGAGGAACAGCAACGTCGCCCCCAACGAATCGGAATAGTGAAAACCGAAGATGCGGAAGAATTGGAGGTAATTACCTTCGCTAAGCGTCTGGATTATCGACTTTAGGCAAAGGAGGGAAATGAGTGACTCAAATAGCGGCAACCAGCAGCAATAGGGTAACCGGTGGGGTAAGTTCAGCTACCCAGAATAAGGCCAACGACATGCTCGGCAAAGATGCCTTCTTTCGACTTCTAGTCACCCAACTGCGGCATCAAGATCCGTTGTCACCCATGGATGACCGGGAATTTGTGGCCCAGATGGCCCAATTCTCAACGCTGGAGCAGATGCAGAATCTCAATAACCAGATGTGGCGCTTGAGCGCCATGGCCATGCTGGGACAAGAGGTGTTGATCTTACCTGATAACGGCCAGGAGCCAACAGCCGGGATTGTGGAAAGGGTAGTAACCTTGAATGGTAAAGTGCAGGTGGCTGTTAACGATCAACTCTACCCGGTGGAATGGGTGAATGCGGTGCAACCGCTGGTAGAGGAGGAGCAGAATGGACCCCAGACTATCTAACCGAATTTATCCTACGCCGCGGCCTATAGGTGCGCCGGCGCCCGTTAAACGGTCAACGGGTAAGGCTACTGCAGCCCAGGGTTTTCAGAGCGTGTTGGACGCGGCTCTGGCCGAGCAACAAACGTTGCGCTTTTCTAAACACGCCATGGAGCGCATCCAGCAGCGGCAGATTCAGCTGACCCCGGCCGATGTAAACCGGTTGCAGCAGGCGGTGGTCAGTGCGGCCAACAAAGGGGCCCGGGATTCTTTGATTCTGCTGAACCGAACGGCCTTCGTGGTCAATATTCCTAACCGTACCGTAATTACGGCGGTGGACGAGGAGCATATGCGCGAAAACGTATTCACCAATATTGATAGCGCAGTTATTTTGAACTAGGGCTGGACCTCTGAGAGGAAGCCCTCGCTAGACCAAACGACAGCGGTCTAGCCATCAAGAAAAAAGGAGGTCAATATCTCGTGTTACGATCCATGTATGCCGGCGTTTCCGGCCTGCGTAACCATCAGACCCGCTTAGACGTTATCGGCAATAACATTGCTAACGTCAACACCATCGGCTTTAAATCCAGCCGAGTTACCTTTAAAGACCTGTTCAGCCAGACTCTGCGTGCAGCCACCAGCGCCCAAAGCGGTCGCGGCGGCTCCAACCCGATTCAGGTTGGTTTAGGTATGACTTTAGCCAGTATCGATACCGACCACGGAGACGGTAGCATTCAGTATACAGGCAAGGCAACCGACCTGGCCATCGAGGGTAGCGGGTTCTTCATCATACGGGACGGCAACACCTTGATGTACACCCGGGCCGGCAACTTCGACCTGGATGAAGAAGGCTACCTGGTGGTGCCCGGCACCGGCTACCGCGTGCAGGGGCTAGACTTGGCATCGGGGGTAGATGGTAAGCTAACTGACATCCGGGTTTCTACGGGAACACCCTTCAATCCGGTCGCTACTACTTACGTTGAGTTCGCTAATAACCTCAATGTGGAGACAGAACCTGGGGCAGAGATTTCAGCTCCTTTTGAAGTTTATGATTCTCTGGGCCGTATGCACACGGTTGTGATTACGATTACAAGGAAGGATGCACCCAACTCGTGGAGTTGGCAGATCTCCCCGCCAGCGGGTAGCTCAGGAGTATCGGGAGGATCTGGGGTACTTGTTTTTGATAGTAAAGGAGTGCTTTCAAGTCCTACAACAATGCCTACTATCACCATTGGGATGACGGGTACAGGGGCTGATCCTATAGAAATAACTCTTGATTTTAGCGCTGTGACGGGAGCTGCTGGTGAGACTTCTATTGCTATCGCGTATCGAGATGGCGCTCCTCAGGGTTCTCTACAGAGCTACTCCATTGACGGAGCTGGCAATATTGTGGGCGAGTTCTCCAACGGCCTGATTCGCAATGTGGGGCAGATTGCTTTGGCCCGTTTCGCCAACCCGGCTGGCTTGATGAAGGTGGGCAATACCGCCTTTGTAGAATCCATCAACTCGGGGCTTAAGCAGATTGGACAAGCCGGCACCGCTGGATTTGGGTCCATTGCCTCCAGCTCGTTGGAAATGTCCAATGTGGACCTGTCCCTGGAGTTTACGGAGATGATTGTCACCCAGCGGGGTTTACAGGCCAACTCGCGCATTATTACCACTTCTGACGAGGTGTTGCAGGAGGTTGTAAACCTGAAACGATAATTGGTTTTAATTAAGGTGGGGAGCTGCCCAGCTCCCCCACCGCACTAAAAGTTAGCGGGGAGGAGGGGGCTAATGATCCAGCTCACGCGCTTTAACGGCAGCAAGTTCTGGCTAAACGCTGAGCTTATCGAGACGGTGGAAGCCACGCCTGATGTGATTATTACCCTAACCAATGGGCATAAGTACGTGGTTAAGGAGACGGCCGAGCAGGTGGTGGAGGCCGTATGGGAGTATCGCAATCGGGCGTTACTCAAGGCAAGGGAGGAAGCACCAGATGGACTCTAGCCTAGTTGGTATACTGATTGGTTTTTTCCTAGTTTTCTATGCGATCTTTTCTGGAGGCGACGTCCTCAGCTTCTGGGATTTTGATTCCATTCTCATTACCGTTGGCGGCACCATCGGCGCCACCATCGCCTCCTACCCCTGGAGTACCTTGAAGAATATCCCCAAGGTATTGGGTACGTTGAAGTCCCAACGGACCTGGGATCCGGGAAGGATTATTGAGGTGCTGGTCGGTTATGCGGAAAAGGCCCGACGGGAAGGTTTGCTGGCATTGGAAGATGACATTGAAACAATGGGCGAACCCTTTCTGCAAAAGGGCATTCAGTTGATCGTTGACGGCACTGATCCGGAGTTGGTACGCAGTATCTTAGAAACCGAATTGACCTTTATTGAAGACCGGCATAATGCTAACGCCAGTGTGTTTGATACCATGGGAGCTTTAGCCCCCGGTTTTGGTATGTTGGGAACCCTGATCGGTCTGATCCAGATGTTGCGTAACATTGATGATCCTTCCTCCATTGGTCCTGGAATGGCGGTGGCCTTAATAACAACCTTTTATGGTTCCTTGATCTCAAATATGATTTGTCTACCTATCGCTAGTAAATTGCGTAGCAATAGTAGGGCGGAAATCTTGTTGAAAGAGGTCATGATTGAAGGTGTTTTGTCGATCCAGGCAGGAGAAAACCCCCGCATCGTGGAAGAAAAGCTGAAGGCATTCTTAGCCGCATCGCGCAAATCGGTGGCTCCATCTCACGCTGGTGAGGTTTTCACGGTGGAAGGCAATGAGTAGACGGCGACGGCGTAGCGCACCAGTAGCACCCGATTCGGGCAGCTGGCTGACTACCTATGGCGACTTGGTCACCCTTCTACTATGCTTTTTCGTACTGCTATTTGCCTTCTCCACCATAGACGCGATGAAGTTTAAGCAGGTGGCGTTGTCGTTACAAGACGCATTAAGAGGGGTTCTTGATGGTGGATCTTCCTTAGGGCCAATCGACAACCTGGACGATTATAGCGTGGAAGAGATGATGATGCAGGATGCCTACCTGCAGATAGATGCCTACCTGGAAGCCGCCGGCTTAAAGGATGCGGTGGCGGTAATTCACGATGAGCGTGGGTTAGTAGTTCGTTTCTTAGATACGGTCCTTTTTGACCGAGCAAAAGCCGACTTAAGGGCCGAAGCCCTTAGCATCCTTGATAAGGTGGCAGAAGTGCTACATCAGGTGCCGAATCAAGTGGCCGTGGAGGGGCATACGGACAACCTGCCGATTCATACCCAGGAGTTTCCTTCCAACTGGTGGTTATCAACGGCCAGGGCTAATCGGGTGGTGGAGTATTTTGTTCACAAGCACAATATTCGCCCCGAGCGGTTGTCCGCCGTTGGCTATAGCGAATACCGCCCGATAAAACCTAACGATTCGGAAGCTAATAGGGCCCAGAATCGGCGCGTTGAGATTGTAATCAAAAAATCAACAGTGGGTGCGCTTGAGCCCCGCTAGGAGGTTTAGTATGGGCAACCGTGTGTTAACAGTTTTATTGGCTTTGCTGCTGGTGATTGTACTAGCCGGCGGGGCTGCCATTTACTTTTTAGTGCTGGCGCCCGGAATCCAAGAGCCGATAGCCTGTCTGATCCCGGAGGTTTTTGTTACCGATTTGGCCGATCGAGGCCATATTCGAGTAGAAATCAATGTAGAGTTGGCCGATAAGCGCTATATTAGCGAACTGGAGAGACAGGAGATGGCTGTGAATGATGCGGTTTACCGCATCTTGCGCAGCAACACGCGGGAAGAGCTGAGCGGGGCTGACGGTCAAGACCGGTTACGACAAGATTTGCTCGCTGCCCTACGGGAAATCGTGGGCCACGATAATTTACGCAACCTGTATTTTAAACAGATCGTGATTGACTAGTGACTAGTCGATGTTGACAAGAAAGCGAGGTGCGTCAATTGGGAGAGGTACTGTCCCAAAGTGAAATAGATGCTCTTTTAGCTGCTCTAGATGCCGGTGAACTAGATCCGGACCAAATTGAATCTGAAAGTGAGAATCAGCGGGTTAAACTCTACGATTTCAGGCGGCCGGAGAAATTCACCAAAGAGCAATTGCGCACTTTGCAAATGCTGCATGAGAATTTTGCGCGCAGTCTAAGTACCTATTTGGCAACCACCCTGCGCACCCTGGTGGAAATAAAGGTCATGTCGGTGGAGCAACTGACCTATTATGAGTTCACCCGTTCCTTACCCTTGTTGACCATGTTAGCTATTTTTGAAATTCCGGAATGGGAGGGACGGGGGTTGCTGGAATGCAACCTGGACCTGATTTTCACCATGCTGGACCGTATGTTAGGTGGGGCCGGAACATCAATAGAGGAAGGCCGCTCTTTAACCGATATAGAGCAGGGCTTGGTTACCCAGTTGATGACCCATATGGCCAATCTTTATCAAGATGCTTGGGAAACGGTTGCCGATGTTAACTTTATACATGATTCACTGGAGACTAATCCTCTTTTTGCACAAATAGTAAGTCAGAATGAGACGGTGGCTTTAATTAACTTCTCCGCCAAAATCGCTAATACGGAAGCGATGCTTAACATTTGCTTGCCTCACATGGTGTTAGAAAAGGTAATGGATAAGCTGACAACCCGTTCTTGGTATGCGGGTCAAACCCGAACTCCCGATCCCACCCTTGCCGAACGTGTGCGTCGTTCGGTTGATCGCCTGGCAGTTCCGTTGCGAGTGCATTTAGGTGAGGCAATGGTTTCATTTAATGACTTGCTTAACCTGCAAGTCGGTGATTGTATACCTTTAGATACCCGCACCAATAGTATGGTGAAGGTGAAAGTCGGTACCCGAACCAAGTTTTTAGGTTCTATAGGCAAGGTAGGTAATCATTTGGCAGTGCGAGTAGAAAAGGTGCTGCCCGGAGGTGAAGAAGATGGAGAGTAATATGTTGACACAGGAAGAAATTGATGCCCTATTAAATGTTTCGCTGGAGGAAAGCAGCGAGCCGGAGAAGGAACCGCCCACTCTCACAGTGACAGAGAGGGATACTCTAGGCGAAATCGGCAACATAGCTATGGGCACTGCCGCCACCACCATGTCCACGTTACTCAATCGGCGGGTGCAGATAACCATTCCCCGAGTGTCCGTTACTACGCCCCGACAGATCCGTGAGGCCAGTCCGATGCCTTTTATCGTAGTGGAAGTGGGCTATACGGAAGGGCTGCAGGGGCGCAACCTGCTGGTAATGCGCACCAGCGATGGCGCGGTGATTGCCGATCTAATGATGGGGCGGGATGGGCTTAATCCCCAGACGGCCATTGACGATTTTGTGCTCAGTGCTTTATCCGAGGCTATGAACCAGATGATGGGGTCGGCTGCCACTTCCCTCTCCAGTATGTTTAATCGTACTTTCGTTATTTCCCCTCCCACGGCGCGGGTTATTGATTTAGGCCAAGCGCCTCTGGATAGCCGGTTGGATAACGGCGAGTTCTTAGTACAGATTGCCTTTAGCATGACGGTGGAAGACCTCATCGATTCGGAAATCATGCTGTTGTTGCAGGTTGATTTTGCTAGAGAAATGTTAGACCTATTGACGGTCGGGGCCGAAGAGGTGGCCACCCCCCCGCCGTCCAGCGGCCCAGAAACAGCTATTCCAGTTGCACCATCGACACCTGCGCCATCGGCGCCGAAGGCCCCAACGGCTACTGCCAAAGTCGGTGGTAGCGCGCAAACGGTGGTCAGTCAACCGGTAGCAGTAAAAACGGTTGAATTTCAGTCTTTCGACACCCAGGCGGCTACCCCCCAGGACAGCCCGGGAAATTTACAGCTCTTGCTGGATGTGCCTTTACAATTGACCGTTGAACTGGGGCGAACTGAAAAAACAGTTAAAGAAGTATTAAGCCTAGTTCCCGGTTCTATCTTTGAGCTGGATCGGGTGGCCGGGGAGCCGGTGGATATTTATGTTAATGGCAAGCTGATTGCCAAGGGTGAAGTGGTAGTCATTGACGAGAATTTCGGGGTGCGGATCACCGACATCGTTAGCGTAGTTGATCGTGTCACCAATCTTCAGTAGGCAAGAAGGAGGATGTAGCACTTGAGTCACCGCGTTTTAGTAGTCGATGATGCAGCGTTCATGAGGATAAAGTGATCATCGTCCTCATTATAAAAATCGCTCCATATGCAAGAAGGCTGGGGGAGGGTGTTGAGAAATGCCCCCTGTTAGCTGGCTGACTTGCCGGTAAGGCAGATTGCCGCCTCAGAGGCCATATGAGCGAGGCTGTGATGGCTATGACATGGTCCAATTGGATGATCAAAGATATATTAAAAAAGAATAATTTTGAGGTCTGTGGTGAGGCAGAAGATGGGCAGCAGGCAATAGAGCGTTATAAGGAACTTAAACCGGATATCGTCACCATGGATATTACTATGCCCAAATTGGATGGCATCGCCGCTGTCCGGGAGATCAAGAAGATAGATCCGGATGCCAGAATTGTGATGTGCAGTGCCATGGGACAACAGGCCATGGTGGTGGAGGCCATTCAGGCGGGGGCACTAGACTTTATCGTTAAACCATTCCAACACGATCGGGTGGTAGAAGCACTGCGGAAAGCTTTGCGGTAGGAGAGTAATTGGGTATGGTTGGTCTTCTACTTTCTCAACAGTTTGCTCAGCCTGAATCAGGGGATAACATTGCTTGGCAGTTGCTCAAGTTGTTGCTTATTTTTGGCATAGTCGTCTATCTTGCCATTTTTGTCACCCGCCTTTGGGTGCAGAGGGGGGCCGGTATAGCTACCGGCCCTAAGCAACATTTACGCTTGATAGAACATCTGCCCCTAGGGGCGGGTAAGGGCTTGTGTTTGGTGAAGGTCATGGATCAGGTTTTGCTTCTTTCCGTTACCGATAAGGCTATTACCGTATTACGGGAGTTCCCCATGTCGCCGGAATTGGAAGTGACACCTACAGCTCAGAATCCCAGTCGGCTGGTGCGGATCCTCTCGCAGCTCACTGGTCGAGAATCGGCGGTCAGGGAAGAATCATCGGAAGCCCGGCAGCAATCCAACCAGGAGTTTGCCCGGGAGCTGCGGGAACGATTACATAAATTAAAGGAACCCAAGTCATGAAAAGACGTCTTGCCCTACTATTGCTTGTAATTATAAATCTGTTTTCTGTTAAACCGGTAATGGCTCTGGAACCAACGGTTGATTTGCGTTTGACCGTACCGGAAACACCGCAAGACGTGGTTGGGATGCTGAATATCTTCCTGCTGCTGACGGTGTTAAGTTTGGCGCCTGCTATTCTGGTTTTATTAACGTCCTTCACCCGCACCGTAATTGTGCTTTCTTTTACTCGTAATGCTCTAGCTACACAACAAGTGCCACCCAATCAGGTGATCATCGGCTTGAGCCTGTTCCTGACCCTATTTATCATGGCTCCTGTTTTTGCAGAAATAAACGAGCAGGCTCTCCAGCCCTATTTGGCGGGCGAACTAACCCATGAGGAAGCGCTACAGCTGGGGCAAGGGCCCCTGCGAGAATTTATGCTGGCCCATACTCGCGCCCATGATCTGGAATTGTTTACGGATATTAGTGGAGTAGAAGTGGAAAGCCTGGACGAGGTGCCGCTGGTAACGCTAATACCGGCCTTCGTTATCAGCGAATTAAAGACGGCGTTTCAAATGGGTTTCCTCATTTTTGTACCCTTTTTGGTTATTGATATGGTCATCGCTAGTACGCTCATGTCCATGGGCATGATGATGCTACCGCCGGTGATGATTTCGCTACCCTTTAAAATCCTTCTCTTTGTTCTAGTTGACGGTTGGCATCTGGTAGTGAAATCCCTATTGCAGAGTTTCTAAAGGAGGTGCCTTCTTAGTATGACGCCCGAGTTCATTATTGATTTGGGCCGCGAGGCAGTGATGACCGCCCTGTTGGTGGCTGGCCCTCTGTTACTCAGTGGCCTGGCCATAGGGCTTTTGGTGAGTATTTTGCAGGCGGCAACCCAAATACAGGAGGCTACCTTGAGTTTTGTGCCCAAGATTTTGGCAGTTATGCTGGCATCTTTACTTTTTGCCCCTTGGATGATGACCGTATTGACCAATTTCACTAGCCGTATACTCGGCAATCTGGTAACGGCTATAGGGTAAGGGTTGGTATGATACAGGTTATCGATCCTTTCCAGGTTTACCTAGTAGCTCTTATCTTTGCACGCACTTCGGCCATTTTGGTAACAGCCCCCCTTTTCCGGGGGCGCAATGTACCCTCCATGGTTAAAGCCGGCTTCGCTTTGTTGGTGGCCCTCCTATTGCTTCCCACGGTAGCTCCACCGGCCGATTTACCCGTTACCATTTGGGGGCTGGCGGGGCTGTTGGCTTGCGAAGTATTGATAGGAGTGAGTATGGGCTTCCTGGTGCAGCTCTTCTTTTGGGCGGTAGGTGTGGCTGGGCAATTGATAGATACGGAGATGGGTTTTCATATGGCTAACGTGCTGGACCCCTTATCCGATAGTCAATTTCCCCTCATAGGTAACCTGTTTTCTATGCTATGTATTCTGCTCTACCTAAGTTTGCATGGGCATTTGCTGCTACTGAGGGCCTTAGCCGAAAGTTTTCAGATCATGCCTTTGGGGAGGTTCAATTTTCCGTCCAACGTCACTCTGTTGATCAATGCTTGTACCCGTTTGTTGGCCTTGGCGGTACAGATAGCGTTGCCGGTGATAGGGGCCTCTCTGTTTACCAGTCTAATGTTCGGTATTATGGCCAAATCGGTGCCTCAGATGAACGTTTTTATTGTGGGTATGCCCCTTAAGATTGTGTTGTTATCGATTGTGATTGTGATTACCTTACCAGGACTGGTCAGTTTTATGGAGCGGGGCCTGGGTGATGTCTTCTTACAAGTGGCCGATTGGTTAGCCAGCGGAGGGTCACCATGATCGAGTTGCGTTTTGATCTGCAGCTTTTTTCCAGCGAGAAGACGGAACCGGCCACTCCTAAGCGCCGGCAGGAAGCCCGGCGTAAAGGTCAGGTGGCGCGTAGTAATGAACTGAGCAGCACTTTGGTTCTGCTGGCAGCGGTGCTTTTCATATTTCAAGTGATGCCCGGTTCGGGTAGCAATTTCTTGGCCTTTGCCAGCCATACTTGGCAAAATCTGTCCCATGGGGATTTAAATCCGGTTACGGCTAGCCAATGGTTATGGCAGGTGGCTTTGCAGGCCGGCCAGGTGGTGCTCCCCCTATTTGCGGTGGTTTTTACGGTAGCCCTTATCAGCAATGTGCTGCAGGTAGGCTTCTTGCTCTCATCGACGCCTTTAAGTCCCTCATTACAAAAACTCAACCCTATAGAGGGATTCAAACGCCTGTTTAGTAAGAGAGCGTTGCTGGAGTTGTTCAAGTCCCTGTTGAAGCTGGGCGGGGTGGCTCTGATCGTGTACCAATCGGCTGCCAGTGCCCTCAGTTGGTCCCTAGACCATATCGGTAGCGGTGTGGCCCGATCCTTGAGTAACCTGTCGCGCCTGATTTATAGCACTACCATGCGCGTTCTTGCCTTTTTATTGGTCCTCGGATTAGCCGATTATGTCTACCAACGGTGGGAGTTTAATAAGAATTTGCGCATGACCAAACAGGAGATTAAAGAGGAGTTTCGGCAGACAGAGGGTGATCCGCAGGTAAGGGCTCGCATCCGGGAGAAACAACGCCTATTAGCTCGGCGGCGCATGATGCAGGATGTGCCGAAGGCCGATGTGGTAATTGTGAACCCGATTCACCTGGCTATTGCCTTAAAATATGACCCCGATGAAACCCAGGCACCCCTGGTCTTGGCTAAAGGACAAGGTCATTTGGCTAGAAAAATTAAGGAAATAGCCCGCCAGCATCGCATTGCTATCGTTGAAAATAAGCCCTTAGCTCGAACCCTCTTTACCGCTGTAGAGGTGGGGGATGAAATTCCGCCCCAGTTTTATCAGGCAGTGGCTGAAATTCTTGCCTTTGTTTTTAGCACGCGTCGGCGTCGGTAGAGAGGGGCTGACAAGGAGATGACACAGTGAAACTGGCCGATATTTCAGTTGTAATCATTGTAGTAATTGCCGTGCTGATGATGGTAATCCCGTTACCGGCATGGCTATTAGACATTCTTTTAGCCGTAAATATCACCTTGTCTCTGACGGTTTTATTAATGACCATGTTTGTCCAGGGCCCATTGGAATTCTCCGTTTTTCCATCCCTGTTATTGTTGCTAACCCTATTCCGCCTGGCACTTAACGTATCTTCTACTCGCTTGATTTTGCTCCATGGTAATGCGGGAGAGATTATCCAGGCCTTTGGTAACTTTGTGGTTGGCGGCGATATGATCGTCGGCTTGATTGTATTTTTGATTTTAGTCGTTATTCAGTTCGTCGTCATTACCAAGGGTTCCGAACGGGTGGCTGAAGTGGCAGCCCGTTTTACTCTGGATGCTATGCCCGGTAAACAGATGAGCATCGACGCCGATCTAAACGCGGGACTCATTACAGAAGATGAAGCCAGAAAGCGGCGACAGGATGTTCAAAGGGAAGCCGACTTTTTCGGAGCCATGGATGGTGCCAGTAAGTTTGTTAAAGGCGATGCTATAGCAGGTATTATCATCACTCTTTTAAATTTAATTGGCGGTTTTGCTATCGGCACCCTGCGCATGAATTTGCCGGCGGGCGAGGCCATTCAGGAATTCGCGTTACTGACTGTAGGTGATGGCCTGGTGGCCCAAATACCTTCCCTGATGATTTCAACGGCCATGGGTATCTTGGTCACCCGTAGTGCCAGCGAGACCAATTTGGGGTCTGCTGTCACCAGTCAACTGTTTGCCACACCCGATGTTTTTTCCATAGCTGGCATAGTACTGCTGGGGCTGGCATTGGTACCCGGGTTGCCCCTAGTGCCTTTTGCTGCTTTGTCGGCTACCAGCTTCTTTCTGGCTGGGCGTGGTAGGCAAAGCCATCTGGCTCCCCCAGCGTCTTCAGCGGCCATTGAAGAGATGGCGGCCACGGCTAGCGGGGGGGAAACCGAGAGTGTAGCCAGCCTACTGGCCGTCGACCCGTTAGAAATAGAACTAGGTTTCGGTCTCATTGCTTTGGCCGATGCGGCCCAAGGTAGCGAGTTATCGGAGCGTATAAACATGATCCGCCGCCAGTTCGCCCTCGATTTGGGATTTGTGGTGCCTACTATTCGTATTCGCGACAATATCCAACTGAAGCCTACTACCTATCTGGTGAAAGTGAAGGGCGTTCCTGTTGGCCAAGGGGAGCTGCTGCTGGACCATTTCCTGGCCATGAATCCAGGAGCTGCGGAGGAAATAATTGAAGGAATAGCGACGACCGAGCCGGCTTTTGGTCTGCCGGCCTGGTGGATTCGAGAGAGCGAGCGGGAGCGAGCCGAGCTTCTAGGCTATACGGTTGTGGATCCGGCTACCGTCTTGGCCACCCATCTAACGGAACTTATCAGGCAGTATGCTCCCGAGCTGTTAAGCCGGCAGGATGTACAACACTTATTGGATGGGGTAAGAGAATATGCCCCCGCCGTTGTAGACGAGGTGGTCCCCGACGTGCTAAGTATCGGCCAGGTACAAAAGGTGTTGGCCAACCTATTGCACGAAGGGGTGCCGATCCGTGACATGGTGACAATTCTAGAAACCTTAGGGGACTATGGAATGATAACCAAGGATGTGGACCTGTTGACCGAGTATGTGCGACAGTCTCTCGGCCGGGTAATTGTTCGTCAATATGTGGAGCCGGGGGAACCGCTGCAGGTTATCACTTTGCATGCCGAATTGGAACAGCTGATCCTGGACTCGGTGCAGAGGACTGAAGGTGGGAGTTACATCAATCTGGACCCGACTGTACTAGAACGACTGATTGGTAGTGTCAGCAAAGAGGTTATGCGTTTAACCAATCAGGGAAAGAACCCCATCGTGTTGACGGCGCCGCTGGTCCGTCTCTATTTCAAGCGTCTAATGGAGCGAGCCTTTAGTCGTCTTGTGGTTTTGTCTTACAACGAGTTGGAGCCGTCCCAAGAAGTTCAAGCAGTTGGCGTGGTGAGGATATAAATGAAAATAAAGCGTTTTGTGGCCGCATCTTTACAAGATGCGAAGGAGCAAATTGTGCGCGAATTGGGCGAGGATGCTATCGTGCTCAGTTCCCGACAAGTGAAAAGACCGGGGCTATGGGGCTGGTTAGGTTTCTCTCAAGTTGAGGTCACCGCTGCTGTAGATACCCCTTTGTCCACTCCCGAGGCCAAGGAGGAGCCGCAGCCGTTGGCTTACCCCACTGCTAGCCCTCCTTGGGAAAGCCTGCAGCAAGATCTGCTGGAGACCAAGCGCATGTTGAAGATTATGGCTAAGCGTTTGCAGAGCTCCCAGAGTCAGCCAGCCTATCCGGACGCCTTAGCCACCTTTTATGAGCGTTTACGCACCACCGGTCTCGCTGATGATCTGCTTGCCGGGCTCTGCGATGATCTGTTGGTGCACCTGACACCGGAGGAACTAAGGCAGGAGGCAATAGTTGAGCAATGGGGAAGCAAATTACTAGCCTCCCGGCTAGTACCCTATGCGGAGCGAACGGCGTCGAAACCGCATATCGTTTGCCTGGTGGGGCCTACGGGTG
>JAAYGE010000115.1 GCA_012727835.1 Bacillota bacterium | reverse complement strand
CCTTTAAAAAGAAATGGTAGTTCAGAATTTTAGCGGTTAAGGGTCGTTTGACAAATAAATATTACAAATAATGCTTGTGTGTTGGTGGTAGCTCCTGCTGCTTGCTTGGTATATTGCCTTCGGTAACGTTGTCATGGGGCGTATCTCCCTTCTACTCGGCACCCATGAGACAATTCTGGGTAAATGGCTGGATCTGCTAAAAATAATTCTGAATAGTGGTTTTTTTAAAGTGCTGAAGGAAAACGTCGAACTGTTGTTGAATAGCAAGTTATAGGAAAGGAGGTGAATCGAATGACGATTGTTGCAGGTCAAGTTACCTTCTTGGTTGGCGTTGGTTCCGGTCTCTCTATCTACGGCGTAATCAACTCCCAGTTGCTACAACAGATTCGAGCCACATCGCTGCCCCTTAACTCCATCAACAACATCATCATGGTTCTAGGTGTGCTATCGATCCTGATATATTTCTTCTTCTCGATGGAGCACAAGGGTGCTGTCAAACAGAGCGCTACCCTGGGTAGGATGATCATGATGGTTACCTTCGGTGTTGCCTTCGGTAACGTTGTCATGGGTCGTATCTCCCTACTCCTTGGTACCTTCGAGACGATACTAGGCAGTTGGCTTGGTCTATTGTAATAGATGATTATAAGGGGACCCTTAGCGGGGTCCCTTTTGCTTTCGTTAACAGGCTGATCGCAGAAAATTGCCTTTGCGATCAGCCCAATTTTTTGTGCCCTTTATAAAAGAAATCGCTGAACTATTTCTAAATAGACCTCCATCTACATACTGTTTATTAAGTAAGAAAGGAGGTGAAATAAGATGACGATCATTCCCGGTCAGGTTACCTTCTTGGTTACCGCCATTATCATGGGGGTCATCATCTTAACCAGCACCAGTCGGGCCGTCTCTGGTAAGTGGCTCCCTAAGATCCGCCGTTTGGCAGGTCTGGACGCTATCGAGGAGGCTGTCGGTCGTGCTACCGAAATGGGTGCACCCGTACACTTCTCTCCTGGCATCGGTAATATTTCCGACGACTCGGCACCGCAGACCTTCGCTGGCCTAGAGGTGTTGGCCTTTGTTACGGAGCTAACCGCTAAGTACAACACGGAGATTATCGTCACTATCCGTCAGCCCAACGTATTCCCGCTGGCTCAGGAGATTGTGCGTCAGGCTTATCTCGCAGCCGGTCGCCCAGATATGTTCCAGGAAGACACGGTTCAGTTCCTGTCTAACGAACAGTTCGCTTATGCTGCTGGCGTTATGGGTATCATGAACCGTCGCCGCATCGCAGCTAACCTGATGATGGGTGCTTTCTGGGCCGAGTCGCTGCTCTTTGCTGAGGCTGGTGCTCAGGTAGGTGCTATCCAGGTTGCTGGTACCGCAGCAATGGGACAGCTACCCTTCTTCGTGGCAGCTTGCGACTACACCTTGATCGGTGAGGAGCTCTATGCCGCTGGCGCATACCTCTCTCAGGACAAGGTGAAGCTCGGCTCTATAGCCGGTCAGGACATCGTTAAGGGTATTACCATGGCAATTCTGGCTCTCGGTGCTCTGCTGGCAACTGCCGATGTAAACATCATTTTGGAGCTCTTAAGCAAGTAATTGTAATGTCTTAGGCGCTTGTAATAACGAAGAAGGAGGTGGAACAGGTGCGTAGGGAAGTTCCGTTGATTATAACCTTCGTAGCCGGCATGATCGTGCTATTGGCGCGGGTCTTTACGGCTGCTGACGGTGGAGAATTCTTCCTCTCCAACTGGGCAGCGGAATTAACCGACTGGGTTATTATCGTATCGGCTTTCGCCGTTGGTTTGGCGTCGGTGAACCTCTTCCGCATTCACAGCGATCTTATTGCTCGCCAACGTCCCGGCTGGATCAACAGCTTGACGTTGCTCTTGGCAATCGTCGTCTTTGCGGTAGTAGGTACCGCAGCCCGTTTCGGTGCTGGTGATTTCTTTACCGATCTGAACCAAAACCTCTACGATAGCATTATCGCACCACTAGGGGCCGCCATGTTCGCTATCTTGGCCTTCTATATCGCGTCTGCGGCCTACCGTGCCTTCCGTATGCGTAGCTTTGAAGCCAGCTTGCTACTGATCTCAGCTGTCTTAGTTATGCTAGGTAAGGCTCCGGTTGGTGAGTTGATCTGGAACCAGTTCCCGGAAATCGCCAACTGGTTGGTTGATATTCCGAATACGGTTGGTCAGCGCTCAATTATGATTGGTGCTGCTATCGGTGGTTTTGCCACATCGCTGCGTATTCTCTTAGGTATTGAACGGGGCCACTTAGGTGGCGGGGAGTAAACCAATCTGCAGAAGAAAGGAGGTGCCTAGGGAGATGGATCTGAAGAAACTCCAGAACATCGACCGCCGCATTATCTATGTCCTGCTGATTTTAGTTACGGCTGTACCGATGATTAGACCCCTGGCCATTCCACTTACCGTGAACCCTGGTACTGAAAAGTTCTATGACATCATAAATTCAATTCCAGCCGGCGAAAGAGTGCTCCTTTCATTGGACTACTCGGTGGGCGGTAGCCCCGACGTGCATCCTCAGGCGGTGGCCATCGTAAAGCATCTGGTTGAGAAGGGTGTTGGTGTTGTATTCATCTCCTTCTGGGACGTGGGCCCCATGTTTGGCGTGCAGTTGATTCGTCCCTACGAAAACGAGGGGTACGAATATGGTGTTCATTTTGCCAATTTGGGTTACATACCAGGTGGTGAATCGGCCATCAAGCGTTTTGGTGAAGACGTGGCCGGCCAAGTGACTCGCGACTTCCGCAATAACGACGTTAGTTCTCTGCCTATCATGCAGGGAGTTAAAGACACACGCGACTTTGCGGCCGTGATATGTTTCTCCTCCGGCGACCCAGGTGTTCAGGAATGGGTGCGCCAGGTACAAGGGCCATTGGGCATTACTCTGCTAGCCGGCGCTGTTACCGTTAATGTGCCTCAATACATGCCTTTTGTGAACGCCGGGCAGGTGCAGGCAATGCTAGCCGGCCTGCGTGGTGCGGCTGAATATGAAACGATTATGGGCAACCCTGGCCCGGCAGTGGCCAAGATGGACGCCCAATCCCTGGGGCACGTAGTGATTATTCTCTTTATCCTTATTGGCAACTTAGCCTACTTCTTAGACAGGAAGGAAAATTGAGTGAAAAAGCGTTCTCCGTATCTCAAATAGGGAGGTGAGAAGATGAGCATCTCTAACGATATTTGGACTTGGATAGCTGCCCTCGGCACGATCGCCATGTTCTCCTTCATATTTAAGGAGAATCCGGTATACCGTTT
>JAAYGE010000114.1 GCA_012727835.1 Bacillota bacterium | reverse complement strand
GGTAATGTGGTGGTGGAACTGCCGGGGCAAGGTTACATTGTTAAGCGCCAAGTATACGGTAGGCGGGTGCTTAGAATCGATCCCGCGGGAGGGCAACCACGAGCCAAAATAATTGTTTACCAGGATGGAGACCTGGTTGAACATACTATCGATCAGCTGGAATTGACGGCTACCGCCATTAGGGAGCTGGATCAGCTACTTACGGCCCACATCCAAGGGGTAGCTGAAACCACACTGAGAAAGATTCAAACCGAAATGAAAGCAGATGTTCTGGGGATAGGCGACCGTATTTATCGTTTGTATCCGGGGATTTACGACAGTCTCAATTGGCAAGAATACTTTCCCACCATGCCCATAGAAGTGGAAGTGCACGCCAATTTCCGTCGTACCGGGGAAATGCTACAATCGCCCATATCCACCAAATATAATTCAAAATAGCGCCTATCCTTCTTGCCCAGTTTGCGGCAGGAGCAATACCTGCGGACGGTTACTAACGGGATGGGCCAAGATGGAAACGGCACAACCATAGGTTTGTTGCACTAAGTCGCTCCGCAACACATCACCGGGCGAGCCATCGGCCAGTAGGCGCCCGGCTTTTAATACTAGCAAACGTTCCGCATAGAGGGCTGCCAAATTGAGATCATGTAAGACCGCTATTACCGTGATGTTCTGCTCCCGGTTAAGAGAGGCGATTAAGTCTAATATCTCCAGCTGATGGTTGATGTCTAAATGGTTAGTAGGTTCATCGAGCAACAAAAGCTGGGGCTCTTGTACCAAGGCTTGACAAAGGAAGGCTCGTTGCAGCTCACCTCCGCTGAGGGAATGCAGGCCCCTATGTCGCAGCGGCCAGAGACCGGTCAATTGCAAATAATGGCGCACAAGGGCATAATCGTGTTCCGTTTCGGCTTGAAAACGGCGCAAATAGGGCATACGTCCCAGCATAACCAGTTCTTCCACAGTAAAGTCAAAGGCCACCGTCGACGATTGGCGCACAAAAGCCATTTTTTGTGCCAACTCCCGATGCCCCCAGTGGTGTAAGTCGCGGCCGGCAAAATAAATACTGCCTTCCTGCGGCCTATGCAAGCGGCACAAAGCTCTTAGTAGGGTAGATTTACCCGAACCATTGGGACCAAGCACGGCCACAAACTGGCCGGAGGGTATATTGAAGCTCACTTGCTCTACCACCGGCTTTTGGCCATAGGTTAGCGTTATGTTTTCTACAACTAGCATGTTCCCGCCTCCTAATAAGGGCGCCTGCTGTTACGGCGCAGTAGGTAGAGGAAAAAGGGACCACCGCAAATGGAGGTAATAATACCTACCGGCAATTCGGCGTTGGCCACTAGAATACGGGTCAAAAGGTCGGCACCAACCAAGAAGATACCGCCCATTAAAGCCGATGCGGGCAGCAGCAACCGATGGTCGGGGCCAAACAATAGTCGCGTTATGTGGGGTACCAACAAACCTACAAAGCCAATAATACCGCTAACAGCCACCGCTCCTGCCGTCAGTAAAGTAGAAGCTAATAGCAATAGCCGCTTGCTAGTCTCCACATTTACCCCCAAAGTGGATGCCGCATCCTCGCCCAAACTGAGGGCATTTAAATCGCGGGCTAGGAAAATGGCCATAGCCAACCCTAATAGCAGGTAGGGAATGAGGACCGCCACATGCCCCCACCCCCGACCGGTAAAGCTACCCATCAACCAAAACAGCAATGACTGCAGCTCCTTACTGGCGGAATAGATGAGGAGCGATAATATTGACGACAACACCGTATTTAGAGCGATTCCAGATAGTAGCAGGTTCATAATAGGTATCCGGCCCCTGTCTTGGGCCACCAGATACACCATGATTACCGCACCGATAGCCCCCACAAAGGCTAACAAAGGAGTTAAGACGATGCCCCAGCGAAAACTAAGGGCCTCGGCTAACAAAAAGGCTGCGGCCCCGCCCACCGATGCACCGGCAGAAACGCCGATTACATAGGGATCGGCCATCGGGTTGCGTAATAGCCCTTGCATCATACACCCGGCCAAAGCCAAGCAAGCACCAACACAGGCCGCCAAAATGGCTCGTGGCAGCCGCAAATTCCAAATTATTATCCCATGGGCAGTCGCCTCCCCCAGCGGTCGGCCGGTAAGAAAACCAGACAAGTGTCGCCAAATTACCGAGATAACCTCTTCCACCGGTATAGCCACCCGACCAATAGCCACCGCCAAAACGAGCGTTACCAGCAAAATAAGTGCCAAGATAAGTAAAATGGCTGTCCAGCGCGCACGTTGTTCCTGACCATACATCCCCATCATTCTCCTCTCCAAAAACAAGACCGGGCCTGAGCCCGGTTGCAAAAGAGGACAAAAAATTGCCCTAACCTTTGCTCCGAAGGCAGGTGCTGAAAATAGCAAGGCAGGTCTCCTGGCTCCTACCCTACTTCCGACGGAGGGTAGTTACAGTGGCGGCACCGCTCAGGTTTTGCACCTGATTCCCTATTCTCCCTATGCGGGCACCTTGCTACATTACTAGTATACACCATAGACAAAAGCAACAACAGCTAAACCAAAAAAGACCGTCTGCCGCTAAGACAGACGGTCGAATTCTCGATTTTAGTAGTTCTCGCAGTACAGCTCGTAGAAGGCCTGCGGATGGGCACAAGCCGGGCAAACCTTAGGAGCTTCGGTTCCCGTATGCACATAACCGCAGTTACGGCAATGCCATTTGACTGGGACGTCACGCTTGAATACGCGATCGTTCTCTAGATTGGCCAGTAGGGCTAGGAAGCGTTTTTCATGCTCTTCCTCTACTTCAGCAATCTCCGTTAAAACTTTAGCAATATGATCGAAGCCCTCTTCCTTGGCCACTTCAGCGAACTCTTTATACATGGTGCTCCACTCGTAGTTCTCACCCTCGGCTGCCTGCTTGAGGTGATCAGCCGTGTTGGTGATGCCACCGAGCAACTTAAAGATCATCTTGGCGTGTTCTTTCTCATCATCGGCCGTTTCTAGGAAAATGGCTGCCATTTGCTCCAGGCCTTCCTTTTTCGCCTGACTGGCCCAGTAAGTATACTTGTTGCGAGCTTGCGCTTCACCAGCGAATGCTGCCCACAGATTAGCTTCTGTCTTAGTACCCTTTAAGTTCATTAAACACCCTCCTTAATAGCACTGATTATTATTCTCGAGATAATCTTACACTATCGTGCGCCATTTGGCAAGTCTCCTGAACAAAAAAGCTGGACAACTTTGCCCTAATTATTCCTATACCATATAATACAATCATCGGTAAACCTATTCTACAGGAGGGATATTAAGGTGGACAAGGCACTCTATGATAAAAGTTGTACCTGTCTAATGTGCGCAAGTGAGTTTACAACCAAAAAGGTGCGCAGTAGCTATATACGCACCCTTGGCCACGATAGCGATCTTTGCTCCCATTTCCAGGGAGTGATCCCCTACTATTATGAAAGCAATGTATGTCCCGAGTGCGGATATGCTTTTACCGAGTCCTTTACTCCTCTTAGAAGCGATGAAAAGGAATCGCTCTATGCCGACTATAAAAAGCGTTATTTACCCCAAGGAATTCCCAACCTTTGCGATCCACGGGATGAAGAGGCGGCCCTACTTTCTTTTCAATTAGCCCTCGGCGCCGGTTATGGTAAGAAAGAAGCGCCTAGAATATTAGCCGGCATTTGTATGCGACTGGCTTGGCTACACCGCATGGCGGAGCGAACTGAAGAAGAAATGAAATTCTTAGATGCGGCTAACCGCTTCTTCCAAGTTGCTTTTGAAACCCAAGCGGATAGAAAACATGATGCCCATTTTCTACATATGCTGGGCGATACAAGCCTGCGTTTAGGCCGCCTTGAAGAAGCCCGCCGTTGGTTTAGTCAGTTATTTAGACCGACCTATGCCGATTACGCCTATTTGGATTTGGCTAGAGAAGCCTGGGCGTTACGTAAGCAGGATTAACTGAGGGAGCGATAGACAAAGTGCTAAAAGTACTCGCGATTACGGGCAGTCCCCGCCCTAAAGGCCATACCGCTACCCTTCTTTCCGCCTTCTTGCAAGGGGCAGAAACGGGTGGGGCCCAGCTTAAACAAATAGATGCTTGCAAGCTACGTATCCACGGTTGTACCGGCTGCAATGTCTGCGGACAGACGGGACAGTGTATTCTGCAGGACGATATGTCCTCCGTCTTTGAGCTACTAGGAGAAGCCGATCTGATTGTGCTCGCTTCCCCCCTATATTTTATGGGCATCAGCGGCCAACTAAAATTATTGGTGGACCGTTGCCAAACCTGCTGGAATCGGCGCTACAGGCTAAAACTTCCTGCTCTGTTACCCCCCAAAAAGAGGCGAGGCTATTTTCTCTGCACCGGTGGGGCTCCCAACCGCTAGGGAATCAACTTTAAGCCGGCCATAGAGACGGCTACCTACTTTTTCGATGCTCTGGATGCCCACTACCTAGGTGCACTAACGGTATCCGACACCGACCGGGTCCCAGTTGCCGAGCGCCCGGAACTATTAGCAAAGGCTCACCACTTAGGCTTACAAATGACAAAAGGAGGCTCCGTATGAAGACCTTAAGTATCCTTTTGAATGCCTTTCCCCAGCCGGTTTCTGGTGAACGGATTGCAGAGGCCAACAGCCTTTCTCGCTCTGCGGTTTGGAAGCAAATACAGGCACTACAAAAGCTGGGGCTGAAAATAGAAGGTAAACAAAACTACGGCTACCGGCTGCTGGAATGGCCCGACCTGCTATTACCGGAAATGATTGAGCATTATCGCGAGGGACAGCTGGGCCAACCGGTTTACTGGCATGAAGTACTGGCTAGCACTAACACAACGGCTAAAGAACTGGCCCGCCAGGGGGCAAAACACGGAACCCTGGTGGTCAGTGAAGCCCAAACCGCCGGCCGCGGCCGACGGGGACGCAGCTGGATCTCGCCGCCATCGGAAGGCATTTTTGCTTCCCTGATTCTACGCCCCCAAATACCCACCCGACGGGTTCCTCTACTGACCTTGGCCACAGGCATAGCCTTGGTGGAAGCTTTGCAGAGCTACGGTCTACATGGGGCTTGGCTAAAATGGCCTAACGACGACTGGGTAGGACAACGCAACCTGGCCGGCCTCTTGTCCGAATTCCGTGGCGAACTGGCCGCGG
>JAAYGE010000113.1 GCA_012727835.1 Bacillota bacterium | reverse complement strand
GGCGGAAATGCCTATGGCCGGTAAAGACCATGGCCAGGTTATGGCGGTTGGCTGCTGTGATGCTTTCATCGTCGCGGATGGAGCCGCCGGGCTGCACGATAGCCGCAATTCCGGCTGCCGCTGCCGCCTCTACCACATCGGGGAAGGGGAAAAGACCATCGGAGGCCAGCACCGCTCCCGCAGCTTCCTGTCCGGCCCGAGCCAACGCCTGCTTGGCTGCAGCAATGCGATTAACCTGCCCCATGCCGATACCGAGGGTTACCCCCCCCTTGGCCACCACAATGGCATTGGACTTCACATATTTGACCACCCGCCAAGCGAATTGCAGATCTGCCATCTGTTCGGCGGTGACAGCCTTATCGGTAACCGTTCGCCAGGGCTCTTCTGTAGGCGACAGGGTATCGGGGGTTTGCACTAACAGGCCACCGGCAATCCGTTTATAATCCAGCCCGCTAGACTTGCCACTACCTAGCGGTCCTACCGCCAACAGACGTAAATTCTTTTTCCGGCTCAGAATGGACTGGGCTTCCGGTGTAAACTCGGGGGCAATAACTATATCGAGAAAGATCTCTGTCAGTTTCTCTGCCAGATCGGCCTCCACCGGGCGGTTTAAGGCCACAATGCCACCAAAAATGGAGACCGGGTCCGCATCGTGGGCCCGCTGATAGGCGGTGAGAATATCATTGGCGCAGGCTACTCCACAAGGGTTGGTATGCTTAACGGCCACCGCCGCCGGCTGGCTGAACTCTTGTACCAGACTGAGGGCCGCATCCGCATCGTAGAGATTACAAAAGGAGAGTTCTTTACCTTGTAACTGGCGAGCCCGCGCTAAAGAAGGCCCGGCCGTCTGGGGCTCCCGATAAAAAGCCGCCACCTGATGGGGATTTTCACCATAGCGCAGCAGTTGCTGGCGCTCAAAGGTGAGGGTTATGGTCTCCGGTAAAGCTTCATCAGGGGCATATTGTTGGCCCAGGTAGGCGGCAATCATGGCGTCATAGTTGGCTGTGTGCCGGAAAGCAGCTAGGGCCAGCTCCTGGCGCAACTTAAGGGGCACCTCCCCCGTTTGCCGCAGGCACTCGATGATTTCTGCATAGCGCTCCGGATCGGTTACTACCGTTACAGCCGCATGGTTCTTGGCCGCCGCCCGCACCATACTGGGACCGCCGATATCGATATTCTCGATAGCTTCCTCCAGAGTAACGTGAGGCTGGGCGATGGTAGCAGCAAAGGGATAGAGATTGCACACTACCAAATCAATAGCCCTTATGCCATGGGTAACCAAAGACTGCATATGCTCCTCCCGGTCACGCCGGGCCAAGATGCCACCATGAATATGGGGATGTAATGTTTTTACTCGCCCATCTAGGATTTCAGGAAAACCGGTAACCGCATCTACCGGTCGCACCGGTATGCCGTGCTCACTCAACAATCGATAGGTGCCACCGGTAGAAACCAGCTCTACACCTAGATCTACTAGAGCTTTAGCAAATTCAATTATCCCCGTTTTATCGGAAACACTTAGTAGGGCCCGCTTTATCACTGGCCTTTCCCTCCTTCACCGTCGGTAATGTATACACGACGTCCTCTAATCTGCAAGCGGCCGGCCAAATAGTATTGCACCGCTTTTACATACAGACGATGTTCTACTGCTAACACCCGCTCGGCTAAAGTATCCACCGTGTCGTCATCGTAAACCGGCACCGCTTCTTGCAAAATAATGGGGCCGCTATCCACACCGGCTTCCACAAAGATGATAGTGGCTCCACTCACCTTCGCCCCATAGTCCAACACGGCCTGATGTACCCGCTGGCCGTAGAAGCCGGGGCCGCAAAAGGCGGGAATGAGCGACGGGTGGGTGTTCATAATACGCCCCTGATAATGGCGCACAAAACCTTCACTGAGAACCGACAGGAAGCCGGCTAGAAGCACTAGGTCGGGCTGATGGGGGGCTAAAACCTCCAGTAGAGCTTGACTATAGGCTTCGTTATCCCTATAGTCCCTCCGGGGCACTACCACCGTGGGGATACCCGCCCGGGCGGCCCGCTGGAGGGCAAAGGCATCGGCACGGGAACTGACAACCACCGCGATTTCGGCCGGTATCAGCCCGAAAGCGATGGCATCTATCATAGCTTGCAAATTGGTGCCGCTACCCGATACCAACACGGCCAGCTTAGCGGCCACGATAAACCACTCCTTCGCCGGCCACCACTTCACCCAGCAACCAGGCCTGCTCGCCTAAAGCCTGAGCGGCGGCTATACAGGTGGCCGCTTCCTCCTGGGGTACTACCAGGACAAAGCCCACCCCCATGTTGAAGGTGCGATAGCTCTCTTCCGGGGCCAGGTTGCCCAATTGCTCCAGATAACGGAATATAGGTGGCACCCGCCAACTATCTAACTCAATGGCCGCGCCACAGCCCGAAGGCAACATGCGAGGTATATTCTCCGTAAGGCCGCCACCGGTAATGTGGGCCATCCCGCGAATAGTAAACTGAGAGAGCAGTTTCAACACGGAGGGCACATAGATGCGGGTGGGAGTCAGCAAAATACTTTCTAAGGTTGCCTCGCCCAGCTGGGGCACCCGATCGCTCAGTTTATGCCCGCCCACCTCAAGAATTAGCTTGCGTACCAAGGAAAAGCCGTTGCTATGCAAGCCTCTGGAAGCCAGGGCGCTCAAGGCATCACCGGGTTCAATAGTGGACACGTCGACAATGGACTCCCGCTC
>JAAYGE010000112.1 GCA_012727835.1 Bacillota bacterium | reverse complement strand
CGGCTAGCCATTTGACCAACAGTTTCGGTTCAGTAAGGGCAGCCCACACTCGCTCCACCTCATAGTCTAAGAATAGCTGCAAATGGGCCTGATGGCCCGCGTCCGTCTTAACAACACTTCCTTGCATTAGTTTCACTCCTATTCCCGTAGAGTAGGCAGTTACATAATTCTCTACGGGAGTGAGCCAATCCTGCCTATGTTTGCCAGCAGAATTAGCCCAATCAGGTACAGGCGGCCGCCGTAGGGCGAATGCGCCCGCCGCAAATGCGATAGTTGCGGATTACCCCACAGGCCAAGCGGGTTCCAGAAGCGCCCGCTGGTTGGCTGCGATAATCATCGGGGTGCCTATGTATCAGGATGCTACGGCCAACCACCTGGTTGGGGCGGAAACGGTTGGTGAAGACGCGCATCCTTGCCACTCCCCCGTTGGAGAAGAGCACAGGTAGGTCACCCGCATGGTTACCGTGGGGTTGCTCCGTGGGGTTCCAGTGTTCGCCGGCGGCCTGGAAAGGGTCAGTCGGGTCGCCTACAGTACAATTGCCGTTTTCATGAATGTGAAAACCGTGGGGACCTATGGGGGGTTGCCCATTGGTAGCCGGCTGATAGGGTGGCAAACCGTTTACTCGGACGGTGACCCAAGTCCCACCTCCTTTTGGTGTTATATAAATATTCTCTACCTATTTGCAGGACTCCTTCATCATTTAACTATTATTCTGTACTCGGTTAAATATGGGTAATAGGCTGAAAAAGAAAAACGGGGCTGTTTGCAAACAGTCCCGTTATCTTTTCTTATCTGCAGTTCAACTAGTAGGCCCGTGCAAACCAGACAGTGTGCTGGGCCGGCTTGCCACAGACGGCGCAGGTGCTCTTCTGCACCGGTGCTTCGAAAGGAATTACGCGCGAGGTGAATTTGGTAGTTTCTTTTATTTGTAGTTCGCAGGCGTCATCGCCACACCAGCCTAGCAATGCCCAGCCGATCAACTCGCCGGCGGCCTGCTTGTTGGCGATATGCTGCTCCAAGTCGGCCAAGGTCTCCAAGTCTAAATGGGAATGCTGGTCGCGGAAAGCAATAGCTTTGGCCAGCATGTTCTTTTGAATCGCCTGCAGCAACTCCTGCACACGGGTGACAGCCTCATCTAAGCTGACGCTCAGCTTCTCGCCGGTATCCCGCCGTGCCAGTATGCACTGGTTATTCTGCACATCCCGCGGTCCCAGCTCTAGACGCAGCGGCACACCGCGCATCTCCCACTCGTTGAACTTCCAGCCCGGTGTTTCTTCCCGCAGGTCGGTCTTAACCCGTACACCGGCGGCCCTCAAGCCTGCAAAGAGGGGATCAAATTTCTCCATCACCTGCTCCCGCAGTTTGGGCGGCCCTACGGGTATCATGATGACCTGTACCGGTGCCAGCGTAGGAGGAAGGGCTAGGCCCCGATCGTCGCCATGGGTCATAATTAGGGCCCCGATGAGACGGGTAGAAACGCCCCAGCTCGTGGTGTAGACGTACTTCAGCTGGTTATCCCTATCAAGGAACTTGATATCGAAACCTTTAGCAAAATTCTGTCCCAAGTAGTGCGAAGTTCCCGATTGGAGAGCGCGGCCGTCTTTCATCATAGCTTCAATAGAATAGGTGTCGACGGCACCGGGGAAGCGCTCCAGAGGCGTCTTTTGTCCTTTGATCACCGGCATGGCCATTTCCGTCTCTGCAAACTCGGCGTAAATGTCGAGCATCTGTAAGGTCTCGGCCCGCGCTTCTTCCTCAGTGGCATGGGCAGTATGCCCCTCTTGCCAGAGGAATTCGGAGGTGCGCAGGAAGGGGAGGGTGCGCTTCTCCCAGCGGAAAACGTTGGCCCACTGGTTAATCAACACCGGCAAATCCCGGTAGCTCTGAATCCATTGGCTGTACATGTGGCCAATTATCGTTTCCGAGGTGGGCCGAATGGCTAGCCGTTCTTCCAACTTCTCACCGGCCGCCTCCGTTACCCAGGGCAGCTCGGGATTAAACCCTTCCACATGCTCCTTCTCCTTCTGGAAGAAGCTTTCGGGGATGAGCATGGGGAAGTAGGCGTTGCGATGGCCGGTTTCTTTGAAGCGGCGATCGAGCCCGGCTTGAATTCGCTCCCAGAGTTCGTAGCCGTCGGGCTTAAAAACTATACAGCCACGTACCGGCGCATAATCCATCAGATCGGCTTTTTGAATGGTGTCCAAATACCAGCGAGAGAAATCCTCCGATTGGGGGGTAATTTCCTTTACAAACTCCTTCTTTGACATTACTTTCACTCCTTGCTACAAAATCAATAAAATAAGCCCCGTCCGAAAGGGACGGGGCATAAGGCCCGTGGTACCACCCTGCTTGGCTAACCCAATAGGCTAGCCCGCTTTCCTTCTTGTTAACGGTAGAAAACCGGATGATTCATCATCATCAGCTCCAGGGTGGGAACATGAGTGTAAATGGTACCAACCTCTCAGCAAAACGGCCGGCTCTCTGAACCTTCACAAACATGCATTCCCCTTCATAGCCTTTGCTCATAACATTACCACGGCTAGCATCGGGAGTCAAGTTTATGGTTGTTGGTACCAGGCGAAATACCCATTATAGTCAACGGCACCGTAAATACCCCGTCCTTGGCCGGGACCCAAGTCCACAATTTTCTGGCGGCTAGGCCGGTTGTCGGCGTTAATAGTCCACAAGGCATTGGCGGCATAGTAGCGGATTTGGTGACCATCCTTGGACCAGGTGGGGCCAAAGACCTGACCGCCGGCATGAGCCAGTTGCTTTAACTGACCATTGGGGGCACGCAACCAGAGGGTGCGGTGGGCAACCCAATCGGCATACTCCTGTTTAGAAAACCCCCACACATCAAAGCCCAAATCGGGAGCTCCTACAAAGGCGATACTTCCGTCTTTGGGATTAATGCTAGGATCAAGGGCAACTAGTCCCGGAGGGTTAGCTAGTAACTCCACCTGCCCCGTAACCGGGTCAGCCAGGGCCAATTGTTTGTTAGCCCAGGCAATGCGACCCTCGCCCGCCACGGCCAGCAGTTGGGTGGCGCCGGTAATCTGCAGCCAGTGGGTTTGGCAGAGGGTGGTTACCAGTTTTGTCGGTTGCTGTTCTTGGCCCTCTATCCCAGGGGGTAAGGTAATGGGCAAGCTGTATAACATCACGCCATCGCTAGCTATGGAAGCACTGTGGGCCGGTATCTCACAGAAAAGCATGCCGCCACCGTCGGGCCACCAACCGAGGATGCAAATACCGGCATTGCTGGCTTGTAAAAGTTGGTAACGTTCTTTTTTATGCACATCGATCAGGCTTAGAACATCACCGGCTTCCGCTGAAGAGGGGCCCAGACGGTAATTGTAGGCAATAAACTGGCCGTTGGGCGACCAGGTCAGTCGGTAAAGCCCCGGTGCCGGATCTACTTGCACCGGTTGGCCTCTTGTAGGTACCAGCCAGAGCCCATGGCCAGGCACGTCCACAGCCAAGTGGTTCGCTGTCGGTGACCAAACGAAGCTACCCTGCTCTACCGTGCCCGGCAATCCGGTTACTGGACGGGCTTTACTTCCGTCGCGGCGGACCAGCCAGAGAGAGCCCCTTTTGGTCTCCGGGTCGGTTACGCCAACATAGGCCAACCACTGGCCGTCGGCCGACCAGGTAGGCGCATAGGCGGGGCCTTGGTTGCTTACCGGGCGAACAACACGGCTACTACCTTCAGTAACATACAATACATCTTCCCAAATAAAGGCCAAATCCTCCCCGGCAGATAGAGCCGACCAGTTGATCTGAGGTAAAAGACGGTTCTTCTCCTCGTCAGTCGCTTGATCGCTTAAGTTGCGGTGACAGCTGGCTAAGGCCAGGTGGGTTTCTAGTAGCTGCTGAGGCCAGTCGACCCAAAGGATAGCGGTTAGCAGTAGTAATGCCAGTGCTAAAATTCCCCATTGATTACGCCGCACAAATTTCCATCTCCTTATCAACAATAAGTGGGCTTTGAGGCCAGCGTCTATCCAATAGACTTACCTTACAGGGGGACTTCTAAAACCCGTGTAGAAGTGAATTTTGTTAAGCATCGACTTATGCGCCGAGGGCGCAGGAATCGACCTATCGTTGTGGAAATCTGTAGTAACACCAAGTATTAGGGAGGGGTAGTATGTTTTTCGACCTGATCAAGGAGTACACAGAAATACCGGGGCCGGTGGGGCATGAGGAGTTGGTAGCTGCCCGCATGGTGGCCGATTGGACGCCCCTGTGCGAGCGGGTGTGGCAGAACAAAATCGGCAACGTGTTTGCTAAAGTGGGTGGCAGCGGTCCCAAATTGCTGATTACTGCCCATTTGGATGAAATTAACCTGTTGGTTAAGAGCATAACTGAAGATGGTTTTTGCTGGCTGACCCATGGCACCGGTGGCAGTGAGCCGACGGTAGCCCCCAACACCACCTATGTTGGCCAACCCGTACTGGTAAAAGGTACGGATGGTTATCATCCGGGGCAAATCGGTATGACCACGGGACACGTGCGAACGGCCGCCCAACGCAGCAAAGGGACCATCGACTGGGACGACTTCTTCTTAGATCTGGGCCTTAGCAGCCGGGCAGAAGTGGAAGCTTTAGGCATTCGGCCCGGCAGCCCGGTTATATTCGGGGCCGAGACCCGACGCCTGGGCAAGTACATTGTGGGTAAGGCCATGGATGACCGAGTAGGTTTGGCCCTCATGACCCAGCTGGCCCGAGATTTGAAAGGGCAAGAATTGAAGTACGAACTCTACTTTGCAGCCACCATTCAAGAAGAGGTGGGGTTGGGTGGCTCGCTGAACTTGGCGCAAGAGGTCAACTTTGATTTGGCTATTGCCTTAGAAATTGGCCTAGTGGGCGATATTCCGACCGTGAAGGATAGCTATATGCCCACCGCATTAGGCAAGGGACCAATTGTGGCCCATAAGGATGCCCGTATTCATTATAGTGAGCCGGTAGCGGAGCGGCTAATAGCCGCGGCCGAACGGCTACAGCAGCCATTGCAGCACGCCGTCTTCCACGGATTTGCCACCGATGGCGATTCGTTGATTCGTATGGGAGTGCCCACGGCGCTGTTTACCTTCCCCACTCGCTATACCCATAGCCCCTATGAGATGATCTGCGAGCAGGATGTGATAGCTATGTACGAAGTCATGAAGGAGCTATTGCTTAACGGCTAAGGTAGAGAAGGGGATGTCGCCCTAGTTTCGCGATAGCTCCGTAGTCTTTGTAGGCTGTGGTTACAAGAGCCGAGGAACTCTGCTGTGGCACTGGCTAGCGCCGCTTACGCAGACTCCTCGGCTCATGCTGTTTATGGAGAGTGGGAGTTTAAATCCTAATGCAACAGCCTCTTTGAAAACTTTCTTAGCGGTTGTATGCAAATCGGGCGCAAGGAAAAGCTAGAAGTGATATTTTAGAGGTAAAGGTTGTGGTTGTTGTTTAAACACGATAAGAATCTCTTACATCAGGTCCGTGTTGAACGCCCTAATCCGCAATATGCTGCCATGCTCCAAGAACAACTTGGCGGCCCCCAAGGGGAGTTAAAGGCGGCAATGCAGTATCTCGCCCAGTCTTTTCGCATCAAGGACCCAGCTATTAAGGACTTGTTCCTGGATATCGCTGCAGAAGAGCTAAGTCACATGGAAATGGTTGCGACGATGATTAACATGCTCAACGGGCATGATGTGGACGCCACCAAGCAGCAGACTGGAACAATTGAAGCGCATACGCTGTATGGTTTGGGACCAGGACTCACAAATGCCTCGGGGCAGTTATGGACGGCAGCTTATGTCAATGCCACTGGTGATCTGGTTGCCGACCTGCTCTCCAACATGGCGGCCGAGCAACGGGCAAAAGTAGTCTACGAGTATCTGTATCGGCAGATCAATGATAAGGGCGTGCGAGAGACCATTGGCTTTCTGCTTAATCGGGAGGAGGCGCATAATGCCCTATTCCGTGAGGCTCTAGAAAAGGTGCGCGATACCGGCTCCAACCGCGACTTTGGTACTACCCTTCATGCCCAGCAATACTTCGATTTGTCTACTCCAGGACGTTATTTTGCTAATCCTAATACGTCTCCAGAAAGACGGCTGGATGGTGCGCGACCAGAACAACCGCAGTATCCGCAAGACCGATAATATACAGGCCAAGGTGAATGGCGTGTCCAAAGACACGCCATTTGTTGTTCTATCGGCACTACTTGCAAGGCACTTTTTGTTGATATAGAGGCCTTGTCTGTATATACTAAGTTAGTGCGTTAGTAAATCAGTAATTAGAAACTGGAGGTCAGTCAACATGAAAATTCCCACCAACTTGCAGCATAAACCGGTCATAGTTGTGGAGAACTATGAAAACGTGGACGGAAGAAGTGCCTATAACTCGGATGCGAAGGGTTTATCACTAGGCTTGGCTCAATGGAATGACCGTGGCAAAGTAGATATCTCGGCCAAAGTATGGCGACATAGCGGTGAACGCTGGTCCCGCCAGTCGGAAGAGTTACCATTGCACCGAGTACTAGATTTGGCGCTGCTGGTCTGTCAAGCGCGGCTATATTTTCGCGAAGCTTACCGCTATGAAAAGCTATACGATCCGCAGCAGACTACTGTGGCACGTGTTCCTATACAGGGTGACGCTATGACCGTAAAAATATGTACGGACAACCCTATGATTGATGAAGATATCAAGTTGCTGCAAGATTGTATTAGTCGGGATGACGAACTCATCGGTGAACGTCTGCGAGTCTTGGCCAGATTGCTGCGGGAGATGGGCTACTGATGAGACGGTCGGAGAGCAGTAAATGAACCTGGTTGATGCCCATACCCATATCCAATTGTCCCACTGCCGGCAGGCCACTGAGTTGGCCCAGAAGGGCTTATGGCAGCTGGTCACGGCCACCAGTCCGGCCGAATGGACCGCTGTATTAAATTTGGCCCGCACCTCGCACCGCATTATTCCTACCTGTGGTTTGCACCCCTTGTATGCGGATGCCTTTGACCCCACTAGTTTAGAGCCTTGTCTCAGGCAAGCTCCTATTATCGGGGAGATTGGTCTGGATGCGGCGTGGACCGATATTCCTCTGGCCAGGCAGCAGGAAGCTTTTATCTATCAATTGGAGTTAGCAGTAGAGCTGGGTAAACCGGTAATTTTACACACTAAAGGTGCCGAAGCGGAAGTGCTTCAGGCACTTAGGCGTTTTTTCCCTGACAAAGTAATTGTGCACTGGTATTCGGGCGACGCCGGACTCCTACCTGACTATAATGAACTAGGTTGCTATTTTACCCTCGGCCCTGACATTCACACCAACCCGGCGGTGCAGGCGGTTTGCCGGCAGGTGCCGTTAGATCGGCTGCTTACAGAAACCGATGGTATCGAAGCGGTGGAGTGGGCTCAAAGAGAGCCATGTGCCCTGGGAGACGTGCCAGAGGTATTGCTGAAAATAATTAATACTGCTGCCGCATTGCGGGGCCTTACTCCGGCGCAAATGCTGGAGCAGGTTTTTGCCTACTTTCAAGCCTTTTGTGAGGGAGTAAGTACAAACGAGCAGTAGTGGCAAATATAATGGGCGTGTCTCAAAATTTTTAACGTGGCGAGACACGCCCTTTTTGTGGTCTGACGGATACAGAGCTGCCTGTGGTTATCAGAGAGTTGTCTTCAGGCATAAAAAAGGGGCTGGCCCGGCAGCGAGGGGG
>JAAYGE010000009.1 GCA_012727835.1 Bacillota bacterium | reverse complement strand
TGAAAGTACGCACCGCCTTCATCAAGCCGATACTACCTATACTGATAAGATCTTCCGGATCTTCGCCGGCGCTTTCATATTTCTTAGCAATATGGGCCACTAGCCGTAAATTATGTTCCACCAATTTTTGCCTGGCCGTGTCGTCCTGATATTTTTCCCATAGGTCAAGATAATAGGCCTCTTCTTCCTCCGATAGCGGTTGCGGGAAGGAGTTGTTACTGACGTAAGAAACCAACAGCCGTAATTCCCGAAAAGCTAACAGCAATTGGATTACGATGCCTGTCATCCTGTCACCCCCTCGTTTGGCTCTGTATAACAACATATATGCGCAAGTCTCGGGATTCTGACCAAAGGTAGAGGGTCAACATTGATAACTAATCCTTGACAGCCTTAGTACATAGTGCTTATCTAGTTGCTAAATAAAATGGGCAAACCGATGAACGGGAAAAGTAAACTAGCTGAGACTGCTCAGCGAGCCGGGTTTGGTGAGATGCCGGTGCAGAACCACTAGTTGAATGGCCCCGTGAGGCTAAGGTCAAACGAGCCCTGGGCTTAAGTAGACCAAAGCGGCAGTCTTCCGTTATCAGAGACAGGGTATCGCTTTTTAGTTTGCTAAGAGCCGTACCTGACAATGAGATGGCTGAGATCCTTCTTAGCTAACAAGGGTGGCACCGCGAAACAAGGCCTTTCGCCCCTTATTTGGGGGTAGAAGGCCTTTTTGTTTTACCCCCAGAGAGTTAAAACCTTTTGGAGGTGTTGATATGTATCAACCTACACATGACGGTTTTTTTGGTAAGTTTGGTGGTTGTTTTGTACCGCCCGCACTAAAGCAAGCATTGGCTGAGTTAGACGAGGCCTTTCGGCACTGCCAGCAGGATAAAAGTTTTGCGGCCGAGCTTAACCACTACTTACACTGCTACTCAGGACGCCCGACTCCCCTCTATTATGCTCGGCGTTTGAGCGAGCAACTGGGTGGCGCCCGTATATACCTAAAGCGCGAAGACCTCAACCATACTGGAGCTCATAAGATCAACAACTGCCTAGGCCAGGCCCTATTAGCCAAACGAATGGGTAAGAAACGGGTGGTGGCCGAAACGGGTGCTGGACAGCACGGTGTGGCTACTGCTACTGCCTGTGCGCTCCTGGGCCTGCAAGCCGTTATCTACATGGGAGCGGAAGACATTCGCAGGCAGGCGCTGAACGTGACCCGCATACAGCTACTAGGTGCCACCGTTGTGCCCGTAAACGAGGGCCAAGGCACCTTAAAGGATGCGGTCGATGCGGCTTTGGTCGACTATGCCCAGTCGCCAGAGACCACATTCTATCTCTTGGGTTCGGCCGTCGGCCCCCACCCCTATCCGCTAATCGTACGTGAATTTCAAGCAATAATCGGTAAAGAGGCGCGCCGTCAGTCACTAGAGCAAATTGGGCGCTTGCCCGATTACCTGATCGCTTGCGTCGGCGGGGGTTCCAATGCCATCGGCCTATTTGCTCCCTTTTACGAAGATAAGGATGTGCGGATGATTGGTGTGGAGGCGGGCGGCAAAGGTCTGGCTACAGGGCAACATGCCGCCGCCCTCTCAGCGGGGACCATAGGTATAATTCATGGCTTCCGGTGCTACACCTTCCTCGATGGCGAAGGAGAGATTGGGCCAGCCTACTCTATTGCGGCGGGCCTGGACTACCCGGGCGCCGGGCCAGAGCACTGCTTTTATCAGGATAGCGGTCGTGCCCAATATGTAACGATTACCGATAAGGAGGCTATAGCTGCCTTCCAGCGGCTCTCGCATTTGGAAGGCATCATCCCCGCTATCGAGAGCTCCCACGCCGTTGCCTATGCTTGTAAACTAGCACCTACCCTTAGTCCCGAGCACAACATTGTCGTCAACCTTAGCGGGCGTGGAGATAAGGACGTGGAGCAAGTGGCAGCTTTCCTTGCCGAGCAACCTTGCTGAACAAGAAAACGGGGCTGTCGCAGTAAACTTGCAACAGCCCCAGGCTTAGCCTGTCGGGAGACATACTATTGGGCTGCAGGATGGTGGTTGGAACGAGTTCCTGTCCTAAGCACATCCCGCAGCCCCCATGCAACTCTCAAACGGCCCCGGATTAGTTATCTATTTGCAGCTCGTCTTGCGGCTATGAGTAGATCCACCATACGGCCGTAGCTCTGCACACCGTCGGCTTGCCGATTGGACTTCAGGTAGGCATCGTTCATGCGCTCAGAAAGCTGTTCGATAGGACCAGAAAAGGCTTGCCAAAAGTCTCTGTTAGCCTCCAGGTCGCGAATCAGCCCGGGGTGATACTGGGCCCGCAAAGCGGCAAAGGCCTCCCCATCAACCCGCTGCAGAGCCCGCATGGCCTGCGACAGGGCCATGAAGAGCCCCGAATACTGAAACTCCACGTCGGGGTGATTAATACAGGCCAAGTAGGCCAAATAATTGGCCTCATCTTCTCGGGCAAAACCCCGCTGGTGGGCCAGTTCGTGGCAGGCAACCACCGGAATATTCACATCGGGCATAGCCATATTAACGTTGGCCTCCCCAGTAAAGGGGAAATACATACCAGCGGTGCCGGTGTAGGACCACCATTTGGACAGCCTTACTCCCTTAGGTGGACCGAAGTGGCCGGCCACCTGGGGCAACTGCTTTGCCAACTCCCGATACCCCAATGGAGCCCGGCCTAAAGCCCGCCATTTGCCACCGGCAAGGGTCATCACCTGATTTTCATCTTCTACCTGTAGCTGACGCAACTCATTGGTGCGCTGTAAGAGATCGGTACAGAGATCCACCAGTTCCTGGATGGAAGCCGGCCCCACCTCCAAGCCGAGGATCTCCGCTAAAGGTTGACGATGATAATTCAACCCCCAAAGGAGGGTAAAGGCCGCATAAGCGAAGAGGGCAATGGTTAGGGCCCAGCGCAAGTGCCCCACCAACTGCCGTGGCTGACGCCAGCCTCGCCAAAAAAAATGGATTACGCCTATTAACAGGGTAGCTATTAAGACGACTACAGCCAGCTCAGCCAAAGAAATGGGGACGATACTTGTCACCCGCGATAAGATACGTCCTAGGGGCGGGTATAATAGGCGAGAATAGAGCCGCTCTACCCACATGGGATTATGAGCGGCTAAGACACTAATCAGGTGGGCAAATAACGCCGCACAACACCCCCACAAAACCCCCCTCCAACGAGCCACAATTGTCACCTCCCCCACAGCACCTCTACTAAAAATCTCGCCTCCTCCGAGAACGCTGTCGCTGTCCTGAACGGGACCGCGGCTGCTTGCCCCGTTTCTGTTTGCGGGCTTTAAATCGAGCCGGCTCTTCTGCCGTAATATTCACCGGCGTGGCATTGGGTTCCCGCGTCATGATTTTCAAAGCAGCCGCCAATAGGGTTACCGAGTCGGTACTTCCTAGCAATTCCTCAGCCAAGCCTCGATAGGCCTCCAGCTTAGCGTCGGCTGCTACTTGCAACAGATTCTCGGCTGCTAAACGCAGTTGGCCTTCTAGCGCGTCGGTCATGCTAGGAATCGGCTTGCGTTCAATACGGCGTCGGATCAGCCGTTCTAAATGACGCAGATAACCAATTTCCCGAGGTGTAACAAAACTGATGGCCACTCCGGAAGCACCAGCGCGTCCAGTACGGCCAATGCGGTGCACGTACCACTCGGGATCTTGCGGCAAATCAAAATTGTAGACGTGGGTCACGCCGGTCACATCTAAGCCCCGCGCTGCCACATCGGTAGCCACCAAAATATCTACCTGGCCGCTACGAAAGCGCCGCATTACATTATCCCGCCGGCTCTGAGTCATATCGCCATGAATAGCCTCCGCCGAGTAACCGCGCATTCCTAAGGCCGAGTAGAGTTCATCTACCCGGCGCTTGGTGCGTCCAAAAACGATGGCCAATTCGGGCGCCTGCATGTCCAGGAGACGGCAGAGGGTATCAAACTTCTGACTCTCCGATACCTCAATATAGTACTGTTCGATGCTTGGCATGGTCAGTTCTTTAACCGGGATGGTTACTTGCTCCGGATTATGCAAGAATCGACTAGCAAGGCGCCGGATCGATTCGGGCATGGTCGCCGAAAAGAGTAGAGTTTGACGTTCAGCCGGCAACTCCCCTAGAATTGTCTCAATATCTTCCATGAAACCCATATTGAGCATCTCATCGGCTTCGTCCAGTACCACCATGCGCACATTTTCTAATCTAATAGTACGGCGACGCATATGGTCCAGCAAGCGACCAGGTGTGCCGGCCACAATTTGAGGGTGTTTTTTCAGCAAACGAATTTGCCGTGAAATGTCTTGGCCACCATAGATGGGCACCGTGGTCACGCCTTTATAGCGCCCTATTTGGTTTAACTCGGCTGCCACTTGTACCGCTAACTCGCGGGTGGGAGCTAGGATCAGGCACTGTACGTGGCTAGCGTCTAAATCAACCTGTTCAATCAACGGGATGCCGAAAGCAGCCGTCTTACCGGTGCCGGTTTGGGCCTGGCCTACCAAGTCTCGGCCAGCCAACGCCAGAGGAATGGTCTGGGCTTGGATAGGAGTAGCTTCCTCAAAACCCATGTCTTTTACAGCTTGCAGAATATCGTCGCTAAGGCGAAGTTGATCAAAGGTTATGCTCATAGTCAATCCCTCGTTTCGAGCAGAGTCATATTTATTTGTAGTATGTGCCTTCTCCTAAAGAGAAAAAACGGGCCAGTTAGCACTAGCCCTGTTTTTGCTCACGGCGCAGTAAACTCATGGGTTGTAACGGCTTCGCATAAGGAACGCCTACTAGCATCTGCGCATGGCGCGCCACTTCAATCGCTTCGCCGTTTTCATCAAACATCTGCTCTATCACGATCTCGCCACTCTCACCTTGTGGCTGTAAAATTTCCAGTTTATCGCCCACCTGAAAATTATTCCTTTGCTCCAACCATAAAAGTTGCTTCTCCGCATCGTACCGTTGCACCACGCCTATAAATTCGTATGGGCGCTCGTACAGTTCTCCCTCATAGACATGGGCGTCGGGACCCGGTTTTCCTAGGAAGAAGCCGGTGGTAAAACCCCGGTTGGATGCTTTAGCCAATTCCTCTAGCCACTCGTCTCGCACTCGGAACTTTGCCGGGTTTGCATAATAGGTATCGATGGCTTGCCGATAAACTTTAGTAACAGTGGCCACATAATGGACACTCTTCATGCGCCCTTCTATTTTCAAAGCGGCGATCGGTAGCTCCAGTAGCTGGGGCAAACATTCCAGCAAACAGAGATCCTTCGAGTTCATAATATAGGTGCCCCGCTCGTCCTCCATAATGGGGAAATATTGGCCGGGCCGCTTTTGCTCCACTAGGTAATATTGGTAGCGACAAGGCTGAGCGCAAGCACCCCGGTTAGCATCGCGGCCCGTCAGCTAGTTACTGAGCAGGCAACGGCCCGAATAGGAAATACACATGGCGCCGTGCACAAACACTTCTAGCTCCGCTTCTACCCGCTCGCCAATTTCCGCAATTTCCTCCCGAGACAGCTCCCGGGCTAAAATCAGACGGGATACTCCCTGGTCCACCCAGAACTGGGCCGCCCGATAGTTAACCACATTGGCCTGGGTGCTCAAGTGTAACTCCACCTGGGGAGCCACCTGTCTGGCAGTGGTAAGGATACCCGGATCAGAAACAATAAAGGCATCCACATTTAAGTCGGCCAGAGCCTTTAGGTAATCTTCCAGACCTTCCAGGTCCTCATTTTGGGGGATGATGTTTACCGTGACATATACCTTGGCACCACGGGCGTGAGCAAAGGCAACCCCCTCGGCAATTTCCTCCATGGTGAAGTTGCCCGCATGGGCTCTAAGCCCCCACATGGGACCGCCTAAGTAGACGGCATCGGCCCCATAGGCGATAGCGAATTTTAGTTTTTCTAGGTTACCAGCTGGTGCTAGTAGTTCGGTTTTCTGCATCACGTAAAAGCTCCTTTATTTGGACTCTGTCTCTT
>JAAYGE010000111.1 GCA_012727835.1 Bacillota bacterium | reverse complement strand
TCCTTAATGATATACCTTCTCTCCGTTTATTGAATAGAAAATGCTAGGTTTGTAATTAAATTGAATTATTGCTTTGACAAGAGTCGACATTTTAACTTTGTCACCCACTAGCAGGATTGTAAAAGAAAAAGGCCAATATGGATGATTGGGAATAAAAACTGAGGCAAAGGAGGATCTGCTAAATGCGTGTATACATCTCGGTGGACATTGAGGGTATCAGTACGGTTGTTAACTATACTAGTACGGGAATAAATGGCCACGATTATGGGCGGGCCCGGCGCCAAATGACGGCAGAAGCCAATGCGGCCGTCCTCGGAGCATTAGCAGCCGGAGCGACTGAAATCGTAATTAACGATGCCCATGGTAGCATGACCAATCTTATCCCGGAAGAACTGGATCCGGCAGCCGAATTAATTCAGGGTCGGGTAAAACCTTTATTGATGATGGCCGGCATAGATGAAGGGTTTGATGCGGCCATTTTCATCGGCTACCATGCCCGCATGCACCAACACGGCATTCTCAGCCACACCATTAGCGGGGGGACCGTTTCCAATATCTATTTGAACGGCCAACCGGTAGGTGAAACGGCCATTAATGCGGCTCTCGCCGGCTACTATCAGGTACCGGTCGTCTTTGTTTCTGGCGACAACGAAGCTTGTCAGGAAGCGGCAACAACTTTGGGCACGGTGGAGACGGTAGCCGTTAAGAAGGCCATAACCCGTTTCTCTGCCCGTTCCCTACACCCGACGAAGGCCTGTGAACTAATTGAAGCAGGAGTCAAAGAGGCGCTGGAAAACAAGGAGACCTTTAAACCCTATCGGCCCAAAGGACCTTATACTTTCACTGTGCAATTTATCCAGGCGGGGCATGCCGACGCGGCAGCCCTGATGCCCGGCACCACCCGGGTCGATGGCAGCACGGTTAGTTTCAGCCATGAAGATTATGTGGAAGCTTTCCACGGCCTTCGTTGTATGATCAGCTTGGCCAGCCAGGCTTAAGAATTCATTTTCAAAGGAGCGAAATCCATGCGCATTTACATCTCGGTGGACATTGAAGGTATAGCCACTTTGGTCAATAGCGAAAGCACCAGTATTCAGGGCAGCGATTATGAGAGAGCCCGCCGGCAAATGACGGCCGAAGCCAATGCGGCCGTTTTAGGTGCTTTGGCCGCCGGTGCTACTGAAATAGTAATCAACGATTCCCATGGCAGTCAGACCAACCTACTGCCCCACGGATTACATCCGGCGGCAGAGCTGATTCAGGGCTCACCTAAACCGCTGATGATGATGGAGGGCATAGACGCTGGTTTCGATGCGGCCCTATTTATTGGTTATCCCGCCCGCATGCACCAACATGGCATCTTGAGCCATACCATCAGTAGCCGTAGCGTCTCCAACATCTATTTGAATGGAGAATTGGTGGGCGAAACAGCCATTAACGCCGCCATCGCCGGCTATTATGGGGTGCCAGTGGTCTTTGCCTCTGGCGACAACTTCTTGTGCCAGGAAGCGAAGCAGACCCTAGGTAACATCGAGACGGCCTGTGTGAAGAAAGCCATCACCCGCGTGTCCGCCCGTTCTTTGCATCCGGACAGAGCTTGCCAGCTGATCGAGGAGGGGGTACAACGGGCCCTTAAAAACTTGGGGCAATACAAACCCTTCTTACCGCAGGGCCCCTACACCTTTGACCTGCAGTTTATCCAAGCCGGAGGGGCCGATGCGGCTGCCATTATGCCCGGTGCCGTACGGGTTGACGGCAGCACGGTTCGTTTTAGCCATGAGGACTATATTGAGGCCTTCCGTGGCTTACGCTGCATGATCAATTTAGGATCATAAGCCCATAACAATAGGGGCTATTCGCAAGTATTGTTTTGCGAATAGCCCCTTTCTGTTGTTTTGTATGCCTAAGAGCGTGATCATACTAAAGCGCCTGTGCCCAACCCCTGTTGGAGTGAGCTGGAGCATCAAGGGCGGCGACGCCACTCGCACAATACGTAGGCGCCGGAAGTACTATTAGGCCTAAAGCGCTGCCTTACTGAGCTAGACGGGCAATCGTATTTAGCAAAACGTTGGCACCGCGAACACAATCATCGTCGGCGGTAAACTCATCGGGAGAATGGCTGATGCCATCTTTGCTGGGAACGAAGATCATGCCGGTGGGACAGATGCGGGCTAGGTGTTGGGCATCATGGCCGGCTCCACTGGGCATATAACGCCAGGAATAACCCAGGTCGGTAGCCACTTCCGCAATTGTCTGCTGCAGCGATTCATCCAAGAGAGAGGGCTTCACCGCGGGTGCCGTCTCCCAACTTAACTCCACACCCCGTTCAGTAGCAATCCCCTGCAATGTGGTCCGCAGCCGGTTGGCCAATTCGTCCATAACCGCTTCATCGATATCACGAATCTCCAAAGAAAAGTCCACCCGCCCGGGCACCACATTCACCCCACCCGGGTATACGCGCAGCTGTCCTACCGTTCCTACCGCTTCCTCGTACCCGCTATTCTTTACCACCTCTTCCACCGCTTGCACCATCAAAGAGGCGGCCACCAGGGCATCCTGCCGCAGCTGCATAGGGGTTGTACCCGCATGATTGGCTTGGCCTTTGACGGATAGGTTATAACGTCGGATACCGACGATTCCCGTCACAACTCCAATCTGCTGGTCAGCCTGATCCAACTTAGCCCCCTGCTCGATATGTAACTCCACATAGGCATGAACCTGTCCCGGCTGGCGGGCTACTTGCGGCAAGTCCTCCGGAGTTAATCCCCAATTGCGAAGGGCCTCAGCCAAAGTGACGCCATTGGCATCGGTCTCCTCCAATTCAGTGGGTGAAACTTCACCGATGAAGGCTCTGCTGCCGATCAAGCCACCGGGGAAACGGCTCCCCTCTTCCTCGGTCCAGACGGCCAGCCATACGGGCCGGCTTAGTGGTATCTCCATTTCTTGCAAACGAATAAGGCTCTCCAGACCGGCTAGGACGCCTAAAGCGCCATCAAAGCGGCCACCATCGGGCACCGTGTCCACGTGGGAACCGACAATTACCGGCGGGGGCCCTTCATCTTTAGGGCCTGCATAAATAAACAGGTTGCCGGCCGCATCAAAATGGGATTGTAAATTATGCTCTCGAGCCCGGGCCTGCAGCCATTCTCGTGCCTGCCGATCGCCCTCGGTGAGGGCAAAGCGGGTTACCCCTTTAGTACTGCTATTGCCGACACGGCTAAGTTCTTCTAACCAGGATAAAAAGCGCCTTTCATTAACGACTAGCTTACTCATGTCTACCTCCTAATGCTCTTTGTTCGCCGGTTGGCAGCAAGGACAACTGGCCGCATGCGGAGTACGAGGCCGCAAACCTTGCGCCTCTAATTGGGCCCGAAAAGAAGCGCGAAATGCTTCCAAATAGGCTTGCCGCAGTGCATGTTGTTCCGCTTGTTCAGCCTCACTTAGTCCAACGGTCCGCTGCTTCCGCGCCAGCTCATTAATCCTAGCCAACTTTTCTTCACCTAGCATCGCCATCCCTCCCTCCTATAGATGTGGCAAAAGCCTAAATCATGGACCTATTCGCACGTTACACAATAAACGAGTTGGACTGGACATAAGAAAACTAAAAGTATACATTATACCTAGACGGTGCAGTAGGAAGGAATACGGAAAAATAAGTTACACACAAGTAACAGTAGCTTCAGCTTCTGCCTACCCCTTATATGATAAACTATATTAGTAGGATAGGCAGATACTAATACACTCTGCTGCACCAAAAATATCAATAGAAAGATGGTGTGAAAATGTACAAACAAACCATCGATGGTAACACTGCAGCTGCCCACGTGGCTTATGCGTTTAGTGACGTTGCTGCAATTTACCCGATCACACCTTCCTCTAACATGGGAGAGGTGGCTGACGAATGGGCAGCCCATGGCCGCAAGAATCTCTTTGGCCAGACCCTGAAGGTAGTTGAACTGCAATCGGAAGCTGGTGCTGCCGGTGCCGTACACGGCTCACTAGCTGCTGGAGCGCTGACAACCACCTTCACTGCCTCGCAAGGTTTACTCCTCATGATCCCCAACATGTACAAGATCGCAGGGGAACTGCTGCCCACGGTCTTTCATGTCAGTGCTCGGGCTTTAGCAGCCCATGCCCTATCGATCTTCGGTGATCATCAGGACGTCATGGCCGCACGCCAGACGGGCTTTGCCATGCTGGCATCCAGCTCGGTTCAAGAAACCATGGACTTAGCCCTCGTTGCCCACTTGGCCACACTAAAGGCTAGTGTGCCCTTTGTCAACTTTTTCGATGGCTTCCGCACATCCCACGAGATCTCCAAAGTAGACGTCATTGAATACGATGAAATGCGGACCCTACTGGATATGGAAGCGGTAGCTAAATTCCGCCAGCGGGCTCTCAATCCGGAGCGACCCCATCAACGTGGTACGGCACAGAACCCGGACATCTATTTCCAAAACCGGGAGGCTGCCAACCGCTATTATGCAGCTACCCCAGCCATTGTAGCCGAGGTTATGGAACAGGTTGGCAAACTGACGGGTCGTTATTATAAGCCCTTCGATTACTATGGCGCTCCTGATGCGGAGCATGTGATCGTTATCATGGGCTCCGGTGCCGATACGGTCGAAGAAACGGTCAACTATCTCAACAAGCAGGGCGAAAAGCTAGGCGTGGTGAAGGTCCGTCTCTATCGTCCTTTCTCCGCCGAGCACTTCTTAGCCGTATTGCCTGAAACGGTGACTAGAATAGCCGTACTCGACCGCACTAAGGAACCCGGTTCTGCCGGCGAACCTCTTTATCTGGATGTTTGCTCGGTATTAAAGGGTCGACCGATAACCATAGTGGGTGGACGTTACGGCCTCGGCTCCAAGGAATTCAGCCCCAGCATGGTTAAGGCCGTATTTGATAATCTCAAGGCCGATGAGCCTAAGAATGGTTTCACCGTAGGCATTGAGGACGACCTCACCCATACATCCTTACCGGTCGGCGAGCCCCTCGATATCGCCACTGAGGGCGTTTATCAGGCTAAGTTCTTCGGTCTTGGTTCCGACGGTACCGTTGGTGCCAATAAGAACTCGATTAAGATCATCGGTGACCATACGGACCTTTACGCCCAGGGCTACTTCGTCTATGACTCGAAGAAGTCGGGAGGTATCACCATTTCTCACCTCCGCTTTGGCCCTAAACCTATTAAGGCACCCTATTTAATCGATCAGGCCGATTTCATCGCTTGCCATAACCCGTCCTATGTGAAGCGTTACAATATCCTGGACGGCATTAAAGAGGGTGGCGTGTTCCTGCTGAACTCACCCTGGACCCTCGAGGAAATGGAGCAGGAGTTGCCCGCCAGTATGCGGCGCACCATCGCTCAGAAGAAGCTTCGCTTCTATAATATTGACGCGGTTAAGATCGCTCAGGACATCGGCTTAGGTGGCCGCATCAACACGGTTCTACAGGCTGCCTTCTTCAAGATCGCTCAAGTAATTCCAGAAGAAGACGCTTTCCGTTACATTAAGGAAGCCATCAAGACCACCTATGGCCGCCGGGGCGAAAAAATAGTTGCCATGAACTACGCCGCTGTTGACTCGGTGGACGCGCTAGAAGAAGTGAAATATCCTGCCCACTGGGCCGAAGCCCTAGATGAAGCGGCTGCCGCCAGTGCGGAACCGGCCTACGTGCAAGAAGTGATTCGACCGATTCTAGCTCTGGAAGGCGACAAACTACCGGTTAGCGCCTTCTCCCCTGATGGTGTAGTACCTACCGGTACCACCAAATATGAGAAACGCGGTATTGCTGTTGAAGTTCCCGTTTGGGTAACTGAAAACTGCATCCAGTGCAACCAGTGCAGCTTTGTCTGCCCGCATGCAGCCATCCGACCCTATCTGGCTCAACCCGAGGCCTTAGAGGGTAAGCCGGAGAGCCTGACCACCAAGAATGCCCTTGGTAGAGAGCTGGCAGGTCTGCAATACGCAATTCAGGTTTCTCCACTAGATTGCACCGGTTGTGGCAATTGTGTGGACGTATGCCCTGCTAAGAACAAGGCGCTGGTTATGAAGCCTCTGCAGGATGTGGCCGATGAACAGGTTGCCAACTATGAATTTGTTGAGAAATTACCGGCACCGCCGGCTACTATGGCTAAGACTACTGTTAAGGGTAGTCAATTCCAGCAGCCCCTGTTTGAGTTCTCCGGAGCTTGCGCCGGTTGCGGCGAAACTCCTTATATCAAGTTAATGACCCAGTTGTTCGGCGACAGAGCTATCATCGCTAACGCCACCGGTTGCTCATCAATTTACGGCGGCAGCTCGCCCACCTGTCCCTACACGGTTAACCGGCAGGGGCATGGGCCGGCTTGGGCCAACTCCCTCTTCGAAGACAATGCGGAGTTTGGATTCGGTATGAGCTTAGCCGTGCAGCAAAAGCGCGACCGTATCGCCCAACTGGCTACCAGCCTACTGGATGCAGCTATCGACCCAGAGCTACGCTCGGCTCTAGAAAGCTGGCTGGCCGGCAAAGATGACGCCGATGCCTCCCAGGCAGCAGCCGAACAGGTCCGAGCCCAATTGCCTAGCGCTTTAGAGCAGGCCGAGGGCCAAGTAGCTGCTATGCTACAAGAGCTTAATGATCTGGCCGAATATCTGGTTAAGAAATCCATCTGGATTGTCGGTGGTGACGGCTGGGCCTACGATATTGGTTTTGGTGGCTTAGACCACGTGCTCGCCTCGGGCGCCAATGTCAACGTGCTCGTACTGGATACTGAAGTTTATTCCAACACCGGTGGCCAGTCCTCGAAGGCCACACCTACAGGAGCCGTTGCCAAGTTTGCCGCAGCGGGCAAACGCACCCGCAAGAAGGATCTGGGCCTCATGGCCATGTCCTATGGTTACGTCTATGTAGCTAGTGTATCCATGGGCGCCAGCCATAACCAGCTGCTGAAGGCCATGTTAGAAGCTGAAAAGTATGACGGACCTTCCCTCATCATCGCTTATGCACCGTGTATCAACCATGGTATCGACATGAGCAAG
>JAAYGE010000110.1 GCA_012727835.1 Bacillota bacterium | reverse complement strand
TTCTGCAACTCATAGCGGGCTGCCACCTGGCGCACTCCTTTACGCCGATCTTGTCTAAGTAAAGCCAAGTCCTGGGCGCTTGTTTTTCCTTGTTTAGCCTTCAGCCAGGCACCTATTTCCGCCACCGTCATGTCCGTAAAACTAACCATGGCTATCCCCCTGAGGAGGTACTTCTAGGGTAATCGGGCCCAACTTACCGGCGCGGAAATCGGTCAAGACCAGGTCTGCCGCCCGGTCCAAATCCACCTGCCCTCCCGCCACCAGACAGCCGCGAACTCGCCCCACTGCCTCCAACAGTTGGTTACCGGATAAATCGGTATCCTCCAGTTTATAGCGCCCCAACATATGGGGGAAATGGTTGCCCAGGTACTTTAATAGCCAAGTGGCCAACTGATATTGGTCAAAGCCACCTTCGCCGATAGCGCCAGTGACTGCCAGTTGACGAGCCACCAAGGGGGCATCCAAACGGGGCCATAAAATACCGGGAGTATCTAACAGCTGGCTACCATCCCGCAATTTGATCCACTGTTTGCTACGGGTTACACCGGGCAAGGCACCGGTCTTGGCTATAGCCCGACCCGCCAGTGTATTGAGCAGGGTAGACTTACCTATGTTGGGTATTCCCACCACCATGCTGCGCGCCGGACGTAGTGGAAAATTACCCTGCTTGCTGCGCGGCACTAAGGGGTCAGCTAGAGTCTTAATCTGCGGTAGTAACAGGCGATTGACTCCCTTTCTATCCCTGCCATCCAGGGCTACTGCCCGCAAATGCTCCGTTTGTTCAAAATAGGTCACCCAAGCCCGGGTGTGCTCCTTATCCGCCAGGTCGGCCTTGGCTAAAACGATGATGCGGGGTTTACGGCCAATAATTTCTGCTAACAAAGGATTGGCGCTGGCTTGAGGAATGCGAGCATCGCGCAACTCTATGACCACGTCCACCAGTTTTATATTCTCTTGCAAAAGGCGTTTGGCTTTCGCCATATGCCCAGGAAACCAATGTATAGACAAAGGGTTCACCTCCCCCCGCCTTGTCCCTAACGCCGCAGCAGACGCAATGCTTTCAGCGGCCAATAGACGATAACTGCTCTACCCTTTATACTTTCCAGGCTCACCATATCTACCTGGGAATCGCGGCTATCCATGCTGATGTTGCGATTGTCACCCAAAACAAAGACGGTACCGGCGGGCACAATCTGCGGTCCATAACTGCCCAGCGTGGGGGCGCTTAAATAGGGCTCGTTTTGGGCGATGCCGTTGATGAACAATTTCCCATCTCTTATTTCTACCTCATCGCCTTCCACACCCACTACCCGTTTCACAAAATCCCGCCAGGGCTCGCGGGAATATTGAAAGACTACGATATCTCCCCGCTCTGGCTCTTTCCCTAATATTCTATCCAACTTGTATACCAGAACCCGCTCCTGATCGTGCAGGGTAGGTAGCATGGAATCGCCATCGACAATATAATTATCCACTACAAAAACTCGCAGGATCACCGCTAAAACTACCGCCAAAAGCAGCGCTTTGATCCATTCTTTGAGCTCCTCTTGCCAATGGGGCATACCATCACTCCCTTGTCGCAGCTGAACGCCAACTGTGCAAAAAGGGACCTTAATGGTCCCTTGTAGATTTTACTATCGATGTTGGGCTTCTTTAATGCGAGCCGCCTTACCCCTGAGATTACGTAGGTAATAAAGCTTGGCTCGACGCACCCGGCCATGGCGCACTACTTCTATCTTAGCAACCCGTGGCGAATGCAAGGGGAAAACCCGCTCTACCCCAATGCCATAAGACACGCGACGTACCGTAAAGGTCTCACGGATACCGCCGCCGCGGCGGGCAATCACAACCCCTTCAAAAACCTGAATGCGCTCGCGCGCCCCTTCCACAACTTTAACATGCACACGCACAGTGTCGCCCGGTTTGAAATCGGGGATATCTGTACGCAATTGACTTTGCTCTAGGGTTCGCAAAATATCCATTGACTAAACCTCCCTCCTGCCGCCAAATTATATCATATTGGGCATACAGACATACATAAATTAATTCAATTCGTAGGCCGCTGCAGTTGTTCCAAAAAGGCCCGATCACTGGCTGTTAGGGGTGCTTTGGCCAACAGGTCAGGCCTGCGCTCCCAGGTGCGACGTAGCGATTCCTGACGCCGCCAGGTGGCTATTTTCCCATGGTGTCCCGACAGTAGAACCTCGGGTACTGGCAGCCCCTCAAATTCATAGGGACGCGTATAATGGGGATGCTCTAATAAGCCGTCACTGAAGGAATCTTGGGCCGCCGATTCGGGTGAACCTAAAACGCCTGGCAAAAGCCGCACCACCGCATCGACTAAAACGGCCGCCGGCAACTCTCCGCCGGTTAAGACAAAGTCACCGATGGAGATTTCCTCGTCCACGTATCGCTGGATTACCCGTTCATCCACGCCCTCATAATGGCCGCAGAGGACGACCAATTGGGGGTAAGCCGCCAGCTCCCGCGCCTTTTGCTGGTTGAACACCTGACCTTGGGGGCTCATATAGATTACGCGGGCATCGCTGTTGGGCTGTTTGGTAGCCCTAATTGCCCGGGCAATAGGCTCGGGCTTCATAACCATACCCGCTCCCCCGCCATAGGGGTAATCATCCACCGTCCGATGCTTATCAAGGGCAAAATCCCGAATATCAACCGTATTCAATGCCACCAGCTCCTTGGCAATAGCCCGGTGCAAAATACTGGTAGTGAAAATGCTCGTAAAGAACTCGGGAAACAGGGTCAGTATATCAATCCGCATCCGGTTCACCCGCATCATCGAATAAACCAGGCAAAGGTCGGACAAGCATACGCTGCTTAGCCAAATCGATATCCAGAACGACTTGCTTGATAGCAGGAACTAAAAGCTCCCGCCCGGTTTCGTCCTGTACCACATAGACATCATTAGCACCCGGCTGCAGCACGTCCGTTACCCGGCCCAACACTTCTCCCTCTTCCGTTTCCACCTGTAGGCCAAGAATCTGGAATATATAATACTGGCCCTCCGGGAGAGGCAAGATTTTATGCTTGGGGATCTGCAACTCGCCGCCAACTAGCGCTTGCGCTTGCTCCCGAGTCTCGATCCCTTCCAGCTTGATGTGCCATAGGGATTGGCGTTGTTCTATGCGAACTACCCGGTATACGTCTCTGATCCCGTTATGATAAACAAAAACCTGCATTTTTGCTAAAGCATCCCGACGGCCGGGATGATCACTTTCGGGCGTCACCTTTAGTTCACCATGCACACCAAAAGTGCCGCTAATGATCCCAACAGTTACAAACATGAGCCAATCTCCCTGTTTGATGAATTTCTTGCATCGGGCTCTAGCTTTGGCCCACTAACACTAGGACAGGATATCCACCATGACTCGTCTCGACTCATTGCTGGAAGCTGCCTTAACCAAAGAGCGGATAGCCTGAGCGATGCGGCCCTGCTTACCGATTATCTTGCCCACATCCTCGGGCGCCACCTTAACTTGCAGAACCAGACCGCGCTCGTTCTCTATCTCAATGACTTCCACTTGTTCGGGGTGATCTACTAAGGAGCGACTGATAAAAAGCACTAATTCACGCACGTGCACACCTCCCAGTCGTCAATCAAGCTTCTACTCCAGGATCCCTGCCTGGATAAACAAACGACGGACTGTATCAGTCATTTGCACCCCTTGCTTGAGCCAGGCAGCTGCCTTCTCGCTATCAATTTTGATCGTGCTGGGTTTGGTGGTCGGATCATAGTAGCCGATTTCCTCGATGAAACGCCCATCCCGCGGAGAGCGAGAGTCGGCAACGATGATTCTATAGAAAGGCGCCTTTTTCGCACCCATTCTGCGCAAACGGATCTTAGTAGCCATCTACACTTTCACCTCCTTTCAGGGTTAGTTTTTATTAAAAGGGAAAGGGGAATTTGGCCCGCTTACGGCCGCCCTTATCCCCGAATTGGC
>JAAYGE010000002.1 GCA_012727835.1 Bacillota bacterium | reverse complement strand
GTATAATATTGCATAATAGTCTTTTGAGAAGGTGTTTGACATGAGTAAGCGCTACCAAGAACCGATTGAACTCCGGTTAGCAGATCGGCGCCCGCAAGCCTTCGTTTGGCGGGGGCGCAATTATGAGATCAAAGAAGTGCTCAAACGATGGACTGTAAGCGGAGATTGGTGGCAAAAGGAATCGCGCCGCCTGCATGCGGTGGTGGCAGCAAAACGCTACGGCGAGTGGGGGCAATATGAAATAGTCTATGTCGCCAAACGACGACAATGGTTTTTGCATCGGGTTTATGACTGATACTAGCTTTGTGCACTTACACGTGCATTCTAACTTTAGTTATAAAGATGCCACACCCCACCCCCACGAGCTGATCAAAGCTGCCGCCTTTTATGAAATGCCGGCGGTGGCTCTGACCGACCACAGCACTTTGGCAGGAGCCATTCGCTTTTACCGAGCCGCCCAAGGTTCGGGTGTTAAGCCCATTATCGGCACAGAAATTGAGCTGACCAGTGGCCACCATCTAACACTATTGGCGGAAAACCTGGCCGGTAATAGCAATTTATGCCGTTTGCTAACCGAACTTCACCTCTCCCAGCCCGGTGAAACCCGCCCTTTGGCCACCTGGGAGACAATCGCCCCTCTAGCAGATAACCTGGTTTGCCTTTCTGGCTGTGGCCACTCGCGCCTTAGCCAAGATTTGCTACAAGGGAATTTAGCCGCGGCCCGCCAGTTCTTAAGCCAACTGGCCGATGTTTTTCCCGCCAGTTGCTATGTGGAGCTGGAAAACCCTTTGCTGCCCCACACACCCGGGTTAATCCAGCAGCTGGTGGGGCTGGCCAATAGCCTGAAGTTACCGCTGGTGGCCACCAACAATGTACATTTCCTGCGCCGGCGCGACCACAAGGTGCGCGATCTGCTGGTCTGCATGGGGGCGAATATCAATCTACGGCAACCCCACCCCTACCGTCACCAAAACGACCAGCGCTATTTCAAAGGGCCCCGCACTATGGCTAAGCTCTTTGCCGCCTATCCACAGGCCCTGGCCAACACCTTGCGCATAGCCGAGCGCTGCCAGCTACGATTGCCTATAGGTGAATACCATTTTCCCTACTTCCCTTTACCCGAGGGACAAACGGCCTCCGGTTTTCTGCGCCAGCTTTGCCAAGAAGCATTAGATAAGAAATATCGGCCAGAACAAAAGACGCGGGCCCAAGAGCGGCTAGAGCATGAGCTGGCTATTATTGAGCAATTGGGCTTTTGCGAGTACTTCCTGGTGGTGTGGGATATCGTGAACTTTGCCCAGCAAGAAGGCATTCGCTGCGCGGGGAGAGGGTCAGCCGCCGATTCGCTGGTGACCTATTTACTCGGCATCACCACCGTTGATCCGCTGGAATATGACCTACTCTTCGAACGTTTTCTTAACCCGGAGCGCAAGGGTATGCCCGATATTGATCTGGATATCGATTCTAGCCGCCGTGATGAGGTCTTGACCTATGTTTATAACAAATACTCGACCCGCCGCGTGGCCATGGTGGGCACGGTGAACACTATTTCTGCCCGCAGCGCTTTGCGGGAAGTAGCTAAGGCTATAAACATTAACAAAGCAGAAGTTGACCGCTTGGCCCGCTTTTTGCCGCGCATCGCTGCCGATCGCATGGAGGCGGCCATCGCTTCTTTGCCCGAACTGCAGGGTCAGTTTCCTAAAGGGGAGCCTTGGGATACCCTACTCCACTTTTGCCAGCAAATAGACAGTTTCCCTCGCCATCTCAGTGTACACCTAGGCGGCGTGGTTATTAGCCGGCAACCGTTGACCGATCTGGTGCCTCTGCAGTGGAGCGCAAAGGGGGTGATCATTACCCAATATGATAAAGACGACATTGAATATTTGGGGTTAGTGAAAATGGATCTTTTAGGACTGCGCATCCTCTCGGCCATCGAAGAAACGGTGCAGAGGCTTAAGCAGGATGGCATCGAGCTGCGCTTAGAAGAGCTGCCGCTGGATGACCCGGCCGTTTATGCCCTACTCCGCTCCACCAAAACGGTGGGCCTCTTCCAACTGGAAAGCCCCGGTATGCGGGAGCTTTTAGGCAAGCTACAACCCACCTGCTTTAGTGACATAGTGGCCAATATATCCCTCATGCGCCCCGGGCCCATGCAGGGCAACATGGTCACCCCCTATATCCGGCGTCGCCACGGGCTGGAACCGGTCACCTACGCCCACCCCAGCCTGAAACCGATTCTGGAATCCACCTACGGAGTAATCATTTACCAAGAGCAGGTCTTGCAGGTGGCCAGCACCCTGGCCGGTTTCACGTTAGGTCAGGCCGACCTTCTGCGCCGCTTCATGACCCATGAGCGTTCACCGGAAGAGATGGCCGGTTTGGAGGCCGAATTTGTGGCCGGCGCTACCAGCCGCGGTGTGAGTGAACAGACAGCTAAGCAAGTGTTTGAGCAACTGGCATCCTTTGCTTCCTATGGTTTTAACAAAGCCCACGCTGCCACCTTTGGGCTTACCGGTTACTACACGGCCTACCTAAAGGCCCATTACCCGGCCCATTTCTTAGTGGCTCTGCTCAACCACCAACCCATGGGGTTTTATCCACCGCGGGTGGTTTTACACGAAGCCCGCCTATTAGGTATTCCTATTTACCCCATTGATATTAATGCCAGCGAGGACAACTTCTCCCTGGAAAAGGGCGGTATCCGCGTGGGGCTAAGGGCGCTACAAGGTTTAAATGACAAACACATTGCCGATATCTGCGCAGCGCGCAGGGAGCGGCCCTTTGCATCGTTTGCCGACTTCCTCTGGCGGGTTAAGCTACCCCAAAAGGCGGTGCGCAATCTAATTCGCATCGGTGCCTTCCGTGCCTTCGGCCCAGCTCGCGATTTAATGCTGAAACTAGCTATTAGCGGGCAAAACAAAACCAACCAGCCCCCAGGGCAATGTGTGCTGCCCCTAACAGCGCCCGACACCAACAATCCAATTCCTAGCCCACTGGATAAGCAAGCAGCCATCCTTACCGAGCTAGAACTAACCGGGCTGTATATCTCGGGCCACCCGCTGGAACACTACCGCCCTCTACTGGCCAGCTATGAAGCCATAACCAGCCAACAACTGCGCCGGTGCAGCGATGGGCACAAAGTGAGGGTGGCCGGCATCATCGTTTCTCGCCAGATGCCCCCCACCAAAAGCAAACAGCGAATCATCTTTCTTACCATTGAGGATGAGTGGGGCCTGATCGATATAACGGTTCTCCCCCACACCCAAGTGAAGTATGCCAAAGTGGCCCTCGGCTGCGCCTTGCTGCTGGTGGAAGGTACTGTGCGCAAAACAGGGCCAGAGAGCATCAGTATTACGGCCGAGCGGCTATTTGATCTGAGGCGCTTGGCGGGGGATGCGTTAGCTAACCAAGGTGACCGCTAAATGAAACGCCCTGCTGGTAGCATCTCAGTGCTATCAGCAGGGCGTTCTCGCTAGGATTACTTGCTCAGGTACGATGAAGTATAATGTTAAAACAGCTTCTAGAAGCCAGTCCCAATCGCGTCGATCTTCCAACCCAACTTGTCTAGGGTTCGGACCATGCTAAAGAAACGCTCGTTCATGCCTTCGGTGTATCCGGACGCAATATTAGCAGATAACTCCAGGTTAAACTTCACGCAAAAAAGCCTCTTATTACCCGTCACTGCATCTGGCTCTGGGTTTGCTTGCTCAACTATGCTGATCACTTCAGCATCAGCACCTCTAGGCAAGGGCTGAAAGTCTGCGTTATAAAGCTTGTTCTCATCGAGATTGCTAAAAACATGCTCCAACATGAACCTACTGCTTAATCTCTCAAAAGCGGAGACAGAGTCGCCAGCAGCATATGATGAAAAGTAGGCCCGTATTACATCCTCAGGCTCTGGAGATTTCTCTGCTGCATCCTCAGCACCGCGCACTTCATCAAGCCAGTCTTCCACCGACAGGCCGGTGATCCCCTTTATGCTCTTACCAGTCAACGAGTAACCATATCTGCCAGTCTGAAGAGAAACAAATGGTGGCTCTGGGTCCGGTTCTTGCTCGCTAACTAATTGAACGGTACTATATCTAGCAGAACTTGAGCCATAATTCCATACCCTATGCCAGCTGTCAATGTTATGACAGTTTACAATGGGCACTCCAGCAGCATTGTATCCAACACATATAGTAGCATGGTTCCAACTCCCATCGCCACTCCAGTTGATATACACAGGATCCCAGGCGCAATGTCAGCTGCAACTGGATCATTGATCGTGCGCCCAAATCGTCCAAAATACTGTCGATGGCTAGGCACATAGATCCATGCGGTTGTATAATCATCATCACTAGTGCCTGGTCCATTAAAGTAATAGTGCCATGTAGAATCCTGAGGCATCCCCCCTGCACTAATACATTGAGAGACATAGTTTGCGCAGTCTCCACCGCTGTTATTAAAATTAATGTATGCAGGGTTGTAATATTCCACCTGTTACCTTATACGCTATCTGTAGAAAGCGGCTCTTATTCTGCTCATAGAATAGTCCAAGCGACGGTCCGTTCATCCGAATATACCTCCTTTCTAACCTCCTATTGTTCAATCAGCGAACCCAAATGTTAAAGGTAGACTAGCACGCTACAGCCACACGGCATTGGCCGAACTGAAGACTAGGATGATGAGCTGTGGTAGCAGGCAAACCAGAGAGTTTTGGTTGAGAAAACATGGCTAGGCAAAAACCCCTTCACCTATATATCCCTTGACGACCCTGGTTTGTGACACCTAAAATTATTTTCTTTTTAAGCACTTGTTATCAGTAGGATAAAAGCAGTTGGTGTTGAGAGTACAGTCTTTTGGCAATGCGCCAATCAAAACAGACCCTGTTCATCTTCCTCACCATTAAAGACGAACAGGACCTGATCGATGTAACCGTGCTCCCCCATACGAAGGAGAAATATGTCTAAAGCAGCCCTTGGCTGCGCCTTACTGCTGGTAGAAGGCACTGTGCGCAGGATAGGGCCGGAAAGCATCAGTATTACCGCCGAGCGGCTGTTTGACCTCAGGCGTTTGCGGAAGAAGGAGATATAAGGCAAGCCCCTCCGGTAGATAACTACCAAGAGGGGCCCATTTGCTAAAAATTCTCAAAACCCTAGTACTAGGGGGTAGCAATGGACGAGGGGATTCTTGAACAACTGTTATACAGGCAGGTATCTGCAGCTCTTAGAGAGACTTTCACAAGAGCCTAACCCAATTGACACTTAGAATTACAAACGGAGTAACCCGCGAGAGAATTGGTTACTCCGTTTTCTTACTCAGAGGCAACACTCAGTCCCAAGCCCAGCCTGCCAACTGCCCGACGTCTTTGTTGGTGATGTTTACATCGGCCGGCGCTCCCGCGGCTCGCATCTGTCCCGTATTGGTCAGCACAAAAAGGTTGGGCGTGGTCCAGAAGTCCTTAACGTCGGCGGCAATTTCAGCCCACTGTTCGCCGGCACTCTGCACGCCAAGCCTAGCTAGATTACTACCCCAGGCGAGCAGCTGATCGGTGTTGGTGAGAATAATCAACGCTTGCTCCCCCCATTCGAGGGTGGCTATGCCCGTTTTGCGCACATCTTCGGCAATCAGCTGCGGCGTAGTCTGATACTCGGACCCGTCGCGGTAGACGTTGTTAATGTTCTTGCCCAGCATATAGAGCTTACCGTCGGTTTTAAGCAGCAGTGTTGAATAGCCCTCACTATACACACTCTGCACGCCCGTAGCTAGCAGCTGGGGTGGGAAATTCATGCGATCACTGTGGGGCGGGTCCTCGTGGGAGTGAACGTAATACTCCTTCAAGGTTGGCTCTCCAAAACCGAGCTCACCCCAGAAGTTACGACCGCAGCCATATAGACCATCATCTTTAAGGTAGAAGGTCATGCCGTCGCCGGCAAAAACATCGACAACATCTTGGTCGATGAGTATG
>JAAYGE010000109.1 GCA_012727835.1 Bacillota bacterium | reverse complement strand
TGGCTATGCCGCCCCGATAGCCGAACTGGCAAAAAGGACAAAAGATGGAGCGGAAGACGAGATTCGAACTCGCGCCCCTCGCCTTGGCAAGGCGATGCTCTACCACTGAGCTACTTCCGCTTAACTAAAGTGGTGCCTCAGGCCAGATTCGAACTGGCGACACACGGATTTTCAGTCCGTTGCTCTACCAACTGAGCTACCGAGGCACGTTGGCGGTGCCGAAGGGACTCGAACCCTCGCTCTCCGGCGTGACAGGCCGGCATGTTAACCACTACACCACGGCACCGTATGGTGGGCACAACAGGGCTCGAACCTGTGACCCCCTGCTTGTAAGGCAGGTGCTCTCCCAACTGAGCTATGCGCCCATGCAATTATCAATTATATAGCAAGTTCCATTACTGGTCAACCCTGCTCTGCGCTGCGCCTATCGCGGCGGCGCAGTATCTACTATAGCACGAATTGAGCCAGTTGTAAATGGAAATTAATTGGTGTTAGTAAATGGTACGCCCGAGAGGAATCGAACCTCTGCACCCAAATCCGGAGTCTGGTGCTCTATCCACTGAGCTACGGGCGTACAAATTCCTTTATTATTTTAGCGGAAAACTACTTAAGATGCAAGTTCTAATTGAGCTGGTGCACCAGCTCTTTAAATGCGCGACCGCGGGCTTCAAAATCTGCGAACATATCAAAACTAGCACAGGCCGGTGACAAGACTACTGCGCTACCCGGTCGCGCCTGTTGCTGGGCCCACAGCAATGCATCTTGTAATGAATCGAATTGCTGCATGGGTAAACTGGCTCCTTGAGCCGCCAGTTCTTCCTTAAGGGCTTGCTCGATGGCCGGTGCCGTTTGACCGATCAAAGCTAAGGCATCTTCCCGCCCCACAACGGCTTTGGCCAAGGGCTCAAAAGGAATTTTCTTGTCGTAGCCGCCGGCAATCAGCACTACCGGGTAAGGCAAAGCTGCCAGGCCAGCTATTGTACGCGTTGGAGAGCTGGCGATAGAATCGTTATAATAACGGACACCATGCAGTTCCCGCACCAGTTCTAAACGGTGCTCCACGCCGGCAAAGGTGGTTGCCACCTGCCTTATGGCTGATAACTTGGCACCTTTGGCATAGGCGACTATGGCGGCCGCCATCATGTTTTCCACATTATGGTCACCAAGAATTTTTAGCTCGTCGGTGGCACACAAAACCATCTCTTGTTGCCCAGCGCGCAAAATAATGTGCCCATCGCGCACAAAGGCACCGGCCGCCACTTCTTCTTGGCGGCTAAAATAATAAATCTTGCCCTGAGTTAAGCTAGCCAAATCTTTTGTTAATCGGTTATCCCAGTTCAAGACGGTTATATCATCCTCACCTTGAGCTCGTATCAGGTTGGTTTTTACATGCACATATTCGTCAAAGGAAGTATGGTAGTCCAGGTGGTTAGGACTCAAATTGGTGATCACCGCCGCCTGCGGGCTGTCGGTCAGGGTCATCAATTGAAAACTGCTCAACTCTAAAACGATTTCCGCCGAGGTGGGAATGTGTAACACTTCTTCAATTAATGAATAGCCGATATTCCCTCCTAGGTAAACTTGCCTGCCGTCGGCTTTTAATATCTCACTGATTAGGGTTGTGGTTGTTGTTTTGCCATCACTGCCGGTAATGCCGGTTATAGGGGCCGAAGCTAAAGCAAAAACTAATTCAATTTCACTGGAAAGACAAGCCCCCCGCTGGACTGCCGCCTGCAACTCGGGCAGATCGGGACGCATAAAGGGGGTGCGAAAAAGCACCTGGCAATCGCTCAGGTGGGCCAAGTATTCCTCCCCCAACCGCAATTCTACGGGAATGTCACCCAACTGGGCCAAAACGTCCTTCAGCTGCTCCTTTTCCTTACGATCGCAAGCCACAATTTGGCAGCCAAGCCCGTGCAAAAATCTAATTAACGGCACACCACTGCGTCGGCCAAGCCCCAGTACTCCTACCTTTTTGCCCTTTAGTTTTTCGATTACTTGTTGCTGTCTGCTGGTGAGCATTAATGGCCCCTCCTCGTAAATGATTTACACTACTGCTAAAGGCTGCCCTATCCGAAGGGCAGCCTTTAGGCGCCAAAATAGGCTAAGTTTCTTCTGGTTCCAACGGAATTATTATTGCTGCCACAATATATGCTAATAGTCCTGTACCGTAAACTAGTACTGCCAAAGCCCAGATCAGACGAATGATGGTCACATCGATGCCGAAGTAGTCGGCCAGCCCACCACATACGCCAGCCAAGCTTTTGTCTCGCCGCGATCGGTAAAGTTTCTTCTCCAATGGCAATGCCCCCCACCTCCTACGCCTTAAGCATTTGGCGTTGTACAGCGCCCAGCCCAGGCAAGTTCACTACATATTTACGCAGTTGATACCGGTTGTAGTGTCTGTTCCAACAATTGTAGTGCACTTTCTGGATGAGATGAGGCTAGTAGTCCAGCAGCAAACAGTACATAGTGGGAATCTAATAAGAAATCACCTTCGGTTGGCTTCATAAGCTGTAATTCGCCAGTCTGCTGCAAAGCTCCTGCCAAGATATAGCCCGGGTTGGGGCTATGCTTGATGGCTCCGCCTATACCGATAATTTGGCGCAGGGAACGCAAATCTTTGCCCCGCAGCAGGTAACTCCGCCCTTGAGGTGTTGCCACGACTTCCACCTGGCCCACATGCCGGTTCACCGCCAGTTGCACGCAGGCGCGGGCTAAGAGCTGCTCTTGCAGACTTTCTAATTTGTTGCTAGGCAACCAGGTGGGCCGGGAAATGGTGGCGGCAAACTTGGTCCAGTCACAAGCCGGCAGATCGGCCGCTCGCGCCAACCGGGCTAGTAAATGGCCGCCGCCGCTAATAACACCCTCCGCACCGCTACGCATACCGATGTCGGCTTCCACGGTGCGGTAGGCCAGCGGGGGCATTAATCCTACACTTTGCATTGTATCATCGGTGGGGTAGCCGGGGGCAATGGAATAGACATCGGTGGTGGCGCCGCCCAGATCGATGGCCAGCAAATCACCTTTCTTGGCGGCAAAAAGCTCCAGTCCGGCTAGTACCGCCGCCGGCGTAGGCATAACCACCTCGCCCAGTTGGTCTTCCAGTTCCTTCAATCCTTTGGCTAAGACAATGCGCTGCAGAAATAGTTGGCGAATAGCTTGGCGAGCTCTATCCACCTCCAGCCGCCCTAACCGGGGCAGCACATTGTCGGCCACCGTACAAGGGTAGTTGGCACTCTTTAAAATTGCTTCCGCTTCCGCTGCCACTTCCCGATTGCCGGCAATCACAATGGCCGTGTCCAGCCGACTAGTGGCTAGGGTGACCGCATTGGCCAACAGGGTGTCCCTATCCCCGCCGTCGGTGCCGCCGGCGAGAAGAATAATATCGGGGGCCAGCTGGCTAATTTCTCGTACATCGCTGGCCAACAGACGATGCCCATAGACTTTAAGTACTTTGGCCCCGGCCCCTAAAGCGGCCATCCGCGCCGCCTCACCTGTCAACTCGGGCACCAGACCCACGGCCACCAGACGCAAACCGCCGGCGGCACTGCTGGCTGCTCGACGCAGACTGAAGTTGATACCTGGCGGCAACTGGGGTTTTAATTTTTGCCAGGCCCGATCCACACCGAGCCTGATATCCTTTTGGGTGGTCAAAACCGCACTGGTGCCCAGCAGGGTTCCCGTATCTAGATCAACAGCACAGAGCTTCGTATAGGTGCTACCAATATCTGCTAATAGAGCATACATTTTAGCCTAACGCCAACCTTTGCAGGCGCTCTTTCTCCGGCAGTGGCCGGCCGGTTTGGGGATCAACGGCCACACAAGCCCCATTGCTCAAGCGCGTTTGCAGCCGCCCCTGCGCCACGTTGCTGCCTGCCAAATGGGGGGCATCGAGAATGCCAGCACGAATGGCGGCCACCAGCACCTCCGGATCGCTGCCTAAGGGCTTGTCCGGGTCGCCCAGATGCTTAATGGCGGTGAGCAACTCCTGGGCCTCTGCCAGCAGTTCATTCTTGCGGGCAATAATGGCAGGATCATGCTCAATCGCCGGTAAACCATCCAGGGCATTGTGTAACATACCGGCCACAATCTCACAGCTTTCAATTACATCTTGGGGCGTGGCCACATGATTGGCTTCACAGAAGCCGACCACGTGGATGATATCCGGTTTTAAGGATAGGGCCAAATGCATGGAGGAAGCCAACTGGCCTTTGGCCATATTCAGATTGGCATGGAAGCTGGCCAGGCCGCTGCGCACCTGCGTGTAGCTTTGGAAATTCTCATCGTGCAAGGTGGCAATGAGCTCCTTCTTGGCCAGCATTTTGGCCAGATCCATGTTATACCAGGTGCCATTGGGCGTATTGAACATATATTGGGCCACGTAATGCTTCACGCCTTGATGTTTAGCAAAGGCGGCCGCCAAGTAGGCCATCACGACTGCTATGGTGTCACTGGCCTCCCGCAAACTCCAGTGATGGGCCTCGTTAACCTCTAACGGTATATCTCGCTGACCATACCAGGCGATGGTTTCTAAATTCTCGGCAATGGCCGCTGCCAAGGGGCGGTTAGAGCGGCCATCTAATTCGCTATACCAGCATAGGGGAACGGCTCCCCAAGCGTTATTGAGTGTACTGCTGGCCAACTCGGCCCACTTTAGCAAGTCACGAGTACCCGCATAAATGCGCAATAGGGGGTAATTACCAGTACGACTGGCCTCATATAGGGTTTCCAGATCTTCCGCTTTACGTAACGGCACTCCCCCGGCCCCCGTCTGGTTGGGATCCATTTCTTCAGGGCGGAAGAAACTCTCCTGGGCATTCTGGTCGGGGCCGATAGATATGACATCCAGGACTTTAGCCTCGGCAATTTGCCTAATACCGGCAATGGTGTCTTCTAAGTTAGGCAAACCAAAATGATGGCGTAACAAAGGATAAGGCCGCTTGGCGGCTAGGCGCGACAGCAACTGATCGGGATAGCGCTCGGCTGCAGGTTGCTGATCGCGCCCTTGTAAGAAGGCAATTATCTCGTCGATGCCTTCCAGCCCAGAAAAACAACGCCGGAAAAGGCCCGTCTTGGCGGCCGCCTCCGCTGCCGGTGGGGTCCCACCAAAGACAAGTTCTATATCGCTAAGTCCGACCTCAACCAGAGCATTGTGCAAATCCTGCACCAGGTTAGGTACCAGCTCAGGGGTAAGACGATAACTAACGGCAAGAATATCGGGCCTGTATTCCTGAGCCGCCTGGATTATACCCTGCAAGCCCACGGCCGGACCTAGGAACTCGGTATCGTAGCCCTGTTCTTCAGCTAAGCGTAAGAACCGTAAGGTACCAGCCACATGTACGTCATGTCCCAAAGGAGCTCCTAATATCTTGCGTTTTCTACTCAATCCAATTCACCCTCCAAAACATAGCGACGAATTTCGGTTGCTGTTAAGCCGGCAATGCCCATTCTCTCCACCGTGCGCCCCTCCAGCCAGTAGTTTTCACCCAGCAGTAACGAGCCCAGGTGGATTATGGAACGAATGGTCGGCGTCGGTACGCCCAGCAATTCGCCGAGGGCGGCAATCGGGACCAAGCTCATAGGCACATCTTCAGTGATATAGCGGTGGTAAAGACCGGCTGGTGCTTTAATCCCCTTATAACCTTGATTATTTTGAATGGCTTCGTAGAGAGTACGGCCCGCCGCATCATAGGCTACATAGAGCCAGTTGCGGGCGCTCATGGCGGGAATACCTAGCGCAGCGGCGACGGCTACCCTCTCCGCATCCATCGCTTCTAAAACTTTAGCTACGGTTGGAGTAACACCTTCCATGTAGAACTCGAAGTCGCCACGGGTAGCTTCAATTCGTGCTGCATTTAGTATGGCCAACCCGGGATGGAAGATAGCTCCGATATTATCCAAACTAGTTTTTAATACATTATCTCCGGGAACAAACTGGGGCATCGCCACCCGCAAAGCACTAACAACGGCTGCGGTATGATGACCCGGCAGTGCGGCCACGGGGATGCTATTTTTTATCCCATAAATGGTCACTTGGGCGGGATTATTATTGCGTGCAGCGTAAATCAAGGTCTGCGCCTCGGCAATTGTTACGTCCACCTCGGCACCTGAAGATTTAATAACATGGGTAAACTCTAAGGCACCACCGGTACGCCCGGGATGCAAAACGATTATCTGGCCGTCCCGTAAAAAGGGCGCTACTTCTTTAGCAATAAAATAGTGGGCGTTAGCCGGCACCACCACATTAATAATATCGGCATCAGCAATTGCCTCTTCTATATTGCTGGTTACGACCTCTAGGGGACCAAAGCCGTTTATTACTCCATTAAGGGTGATACCACCACTATGGCGGATCGGTTCTAGACGTTCATCGGTGCGGTTATAAAGAGAAACCTCATAACCCAGGTAGGCTAGGTGTCCTGCCATGGCTTGCCCGCCATGACCGGCTCCAAGAACAGCGAAACGCGGGGCATTATGTGGAAGGGCGTTTTCAACGGTAGGTTGGAAAGAAACAGAACTCATCACCAATAAAATCACCTTCCTTTATTAGGGTTTCAAAATACATACAGATATTATAACAAAATCTTAATTTATCTGTAAAGTGAACCTTCACTTTACAATTCCTAAGCCCTCCTGAGATACTTAAAAACCGGTTGACAAATAACCCCTAACTACGTACTATTGTCTTAAGCGCTTAATACAATAAGACAAAAAAACAGGGGGTGAACAGTTGAAGCCCAGTTTTGACCCTAATCTGCCCATATATACGCAAATAGTCGACTGGTTTAAACAACAGATTCTTGGCGGCGAGCTCCGCCCGGGTGAAAAGGTAGCACCCGTACGCGAGTTGGCCCGGGATTTAGGAGTGAACCCCAATACTTTGCAGCGGGCTATGAGCGAATTAGAGCGGGACGGTCTGCTGTACACGGAGCGGACCGCTGGCCGCTTTGTGACCAATGATAGTGACCTAATTGCTTCTTTGCGCCAGGAAATGATTGCTACCATAGTGCAAAAATTTCTGGCCGAGCTGACTACCCTTGGATGTTCGACGGCAGTTGCTGCGCAGGTAATAAAGGAATTCGGAGGAGAAATAGATGAGTGAAGTATTGCTTGAGGTCAAGAATGTGAGTAAACGTTACGGCCATAACATGGCACTGCAAAACGTTTCTTTTGACATAGGGGCCGATAGAATTGTAGGTTTACTAGGCCCCAATGGGAGTGGAAAAACAACCTTAATTAAGATCGTCAATGCCCTACTAGCCGACTACGAAGGCCATGTGTCAGTTTGTGGCCATCGGCCGGGGAAAGAATCCAAGAAACTTGTCAGCTACTTGCCCGACAAAATGGCTCTTCCTACCTGGCTTACAGTCAGTGAGGCGCTAGATCTTTATAACAAATTTTTTACCGATTTTCAACTCACGCGGGCCCATGGGCTCTTAGATACGCTAAAGGTAGCTCAGAACAAGCGCATCGGCGAGCTTTCCAAAGGTATGCAGGAAAAGCTGATGTTGGTATTAACCATGGCCCGGCGCGCCAAGCTTTACGTGCTAGATGAACCCATTGCGGGTGTGGATCCGGCAGCCCGAGATCTGATCCTCTCCACCATTCTTGATAATTTCACCGAAGGCAGCTCAATTCTGCTCTCCACTCACATCATCTCCGATGTGGAAACCATCTTTGACGACGTTATCTTCCTCAAGGAAGGTCAAGTAAACTTGCTGGGGGAGGCAGAGACATTACGTAGCCAGTACGGCAAATCCATCGATCAACTCTTCAGGGAGGTATTCAAATGCTAGCCAAGCTAATAAGGTTAGACTTACGTTTCGCTTACAAGAAGTTCCTCACCATGGCGGCTCTTATTCTGCTATTAGGCATAGTCGCTCCCTATGCCAAGATTGATAATCTGTCTGTCGGCTTGGCCATTGTCTTTACCGTGACCTTTGCTGTAATCCCCATTCTCTGTGTATGGCTTGTGGTGCAACACTTTGAGCGGAACCTTTTCGGCCACGAGGGGTACCTGATGTTTAGCTTACCAGTGAGCGCCAGCCAGCTACTACTGTCGAAGCTGATCACCACCCTGATCTGGTTTAACCTCATGTTGCTGGCTGCTGTTGGCTTTATCGCACTACTCTTAAGAGTTAATATGCCCCTAATAGATTTGTTCAGAGCAGCCTTCACCTGGGATGTCATAAGCTATCTTCTCAAGTCGTTGCTACTAGTCAATGCTAACGCCCTGCCCATTATTCTGGCCATCTTTATGGGCATTGCCCTATCGACTGTGGCTGTTCGCAATCGGAAGTTGGGCACCTTTTGGGGAATAGCTACCGCCGCAGTTGGGATCGCCCTCTTTGTATGGATCTGTATCCAGACTGGCGGATGGCAGTATTTAAACGTGATGGCAGGAGATCAGGCGGTAATAACAATTACCGTAGCGGCAGCGCAAGGAATAAACTTGGCTATCGCAGCCGTCTTCTGCGCCCTCTTCTTCGGCATAACAACGTATATCATGAAGCGGCGACTAAATCTGGCTTAACTCAAAACAAAGGCGGCAATTAGCCGCCTTTGTTTTCATTATACTGCTCAAAAACCTCATAGAGCACCACACTAGTAGCCACGGCCAAATTCAAGGAGTCGGCCCGGCCTACCATGGGAATGCTCACCAATTGATCGCAGGCAGCCAACAGGCCCGGCGACAAACCCTGCCGTTCGCTACCGCTGAGCACCACCAGCGGTTGGGGGTAGCGGCCCCGTCGATAGTGGCAACTGGCCCCGCCGGCAGTACCGATCACCGGCATACCAAGGGCCGATTTCCAAGCAATAAACTGATTTTCGGTAGTTTTTATCAGTTCCATAGCAAACAAGGACCCCATACTGCCCCGTACCGCCGAGGGAGCGTAAGGGTCGGTTCAGTTACCGATTAGGATCACTCCCCGGCAACCCACCGCGTCGGCAGTACGCATGATACTACCCAGATTGCCCGGGTCCTGCACCTCTTCCAGGGCTACCCAAAGGCCGGCGGTGCCTTTCTCCTCCGGTAAGGGATACCAACGTTGGTCTACTACCGCTCCTAAACCTTGGGGGCCATCCTTGTCCGACAGGCTGGCGAAAACCGGCGCCGTTACTTGTAAACAGGCCACCCCCCGCCCGGCCAGCTCCTCCACCAGCTGGAGACCAAAGGAACTGGTTAATAATTCGGGAGCAACCACCAAGGTTCTTATGGGGGCCCCTTGTTGGACCGCCTCCCCCACTAAACGAATGCCCTCCACCCAAAACTGCCCCTGCTGCTCCCGCCCCTTACGAGTGCGTAGGCTGCGAATCGTTTTGATAGTAGGGTTCTTGGTGCTGGAGATAATAGGGCCGTTTAACATTCGTTGCTACGCCCCGCCAAAAACTCGGCCCGTATTTGCCGACGCAGTTCCTCATCGGTCAACACATCCAGGCCGGTAAGAGCCATGGCCTTAGCTGCCACTAGCATGGCTTCTAGGGCATCGGATGAAGCGGCCGCCTGGCAAAACTCGTGGGTGTGGCTTACCAAGGTCTTAGGGCCGATTTGCATGCTGGGCTGGATGGCCGGTGCCACATGGCTCACATTGCCCATATCGGTCGAGCCCATATTTTTGCTGGGTGGTTCAATATCAGTTACTCCCAGAGCTTCTAAATGGTTCTTGAAGGTGGCCGCCAACAGACGGTTAGAGCGCAGGTTGTCAAAGGAGAGTTCAAAGTTACGCATTTCCAAACGGCACCCGGTGGCCAGGGCGGCACCATGGGCCACTTTTTTCGCCTTTTCCACCACCTGGTTTAAGTAACAACGTTCGGCCGCTCGGAAATAAAAGCGAGCCACTGCGCGCTCGGGGACAATATTGGGTGCCGCTCCTCCCTCCGCAATAATTCCGTGAATACGCACGTCGCTGGTAAGATGT
>JAAYGE010000108.1 GCA_012727835.1 Bacillota bacterium | reverse complement strand
GACGACCTAGAGTTTATGGAGGTTGCTTATGAGCTATCAATTGCGTTCGGTGATAGACAACTCGGGCTTTCAAAATATCGCCGCGGCCATTCGGCGTTCAACCGTATCTGCCCAATATCGTAAAGCTATTTCTGGTAAGCAAGTATTTGAATTTAAGTATGGTCTTGCCCAAGAATGGAAACAGAAGATGCGCTTTAAAGATAAATTCGTCGCCGCATTGGCAGATTTCGTGCAGCAGTACAATAACGAAAATGCCCGCCATGTAGAACAAGATAAGGAAACTAGACCACGCATTACTACAAGAGATCTGGATCAAGTGATTGACCTCATCGAGCAATATGGATCCGAGTTAGTTGGTATGCTGCTACTTGCCTATGGTTATGCTAAGGAGTCCAAAGAAGAGGAGGAATAAGGTAATGAAATTGCATTCCCTCGCTATTTCTGGTTTGCTAAACATGAACTTGCATTCCTTGAACAATGAGGGGGCCGAAGGAAACCATCTAATGACGCGCCAAGTACAGATCGTTGATGAAAAGGGCCACCTGCACTCGGTTAATGCCATTTCTGGTGACATGTTTAAGCATATACAAGCCGAATATCTTTTCCAGTTGGCCAAAGAAGAAGGCTTGCCCCTTTGCCAAGGTTGCGCCGTGTTTGATGCTAACCGAATAAGCGCCGATGCGGAATTTGCAAATTCCTTTAGCGAAGGGGCAACTAACGAAGAGATACTGCATGGTGTTCTACGGCGCTGCGTGTTAGACGACGCGGAAGGTATCTTAATTACCAGGAAAATAGGGGGCAAGGATCGTTCCATTGGACGCAAGTCGGCGGTGGAATTTGGATGGGTAGTAGGGCACCCGGAAAGAACCCATACCGACTCCTACTTCCATGTGAAGTTCGATAATAGGGCACGAGCGGACGGATCGGGGGATGAGGCTAACTTGGGCCAGAACATTTTTCACCGACCCGCATCTTCAGGGCAATATGCAGTCGTGCTCAATGTGGATCTGTATCGGTTGGGCTTAAATGATATTTCGCGAGAGTATGCCCTGTCAGCTGCAGAGCGCAAAGCCAGAGCTCAGGCCTTACTAAAGAGTATTCTCTTTACTTTCTTAAAGCCCAGTGGTGCGCAGCGTAATACACAGAACCCCCATATCCTAGCCTTTGAAGGCGCCATTACCTTAAGCCATAGCACTTACCCGGCGCCCCAGGCTAGTGCACTGAACTTAAATTATCTAAGTGAGATAGAAGGCCTGGTCGACACGCTAAACAGTTTAGAGAGTGGGGCCGTTAGCCTGCTAAAATTTGATAGCCTCGCCAGCTTTGCCTCTTGCATGGAATCAATAATTGGCAATTTTGATCTCGTGGGTGCATAACTATGGCCAACTGGCTTGTGATCAACTATCGCCCCACCACCCTATTTTCCTTACGAATGAGTCATGCAACTAGTTCAGGTGGTAAAACGTTGTTGGTCCCCACGCCCTACGCTTTCAAACTAGCAATGGTTGACGCGGCCTTTCGTTACTCGGACCTGAAACATGCTAAGCAGGTATTTAACATCCTTTGCCAACGGTCGATTCGCTTTCAACCGCCAAAGAGAAGTGTGGTTACCAACACTTTTATCAAGATAATGCGCCGACGGGAGCTTAAGAGCAAGAGTAAAGACCCGGTCGTTGCTGCAAAACAGATTGAAGAACTGACCAACTCCCCCTATATTCAAACCATTGCTTACCGCGAGTTCTGCTTTTTTGAGGGAATCCTTAAAGTTGCTATCCACGTAGAGGGGTTAACTAGGTCAGAGGTCCAGCTGCTCAGAAAAGCGGCAGCCCATATTAATTATCTTGGTAAGCGAGGTAGCTTCATGCAATATTATGGTGATGAGGTGGTCGAACACCTTGTGGGACCTTTCACCGTAAGAATGGGGGAGCCGGTAGATAATATTGGGCAATATTATCTAGGCCAATTCCTTGATGATCTAGGAAATACGGCTAGTAAGGATCTTTTTGAACGGGTTAATCCCTACAGCGAAAAGCGTGCAGAGCTTCATAAACACCGTATATTTGAGCATCATCTCATTCCCTATAAACAGGTCCGCTCCTCCCACCGCTATACTGAGTACCTACGCACCGACTGTGCAACATAAATTATACCTAGGCCTTAAGGCGAAAATGCCTTAGGGCTTTTCTTTATGCATAATAAGAGCTGTTTTTGTCAATACCTCAAATAGTGATTGGATAGGGGGGAATACGAATGCTTGTTATGGTCGACTCATATGGTGCTTTTGTAGGAAAAAAGAGCGAACGGCTAGTAATCAAGCAAAGGGATGGGACGAAAGAAGAAAAACCGCTGTTTGACATAGAGCAAATAATGATTTCATCCAACGGGGTAAGCATTTCCGGAGATGCCGTGCGGGAGTGTATGAACCGGGGAGTACAAATTGTGTTTGCCAATCACCAAGGACAGCCCTATGGGGTGCTCAGTGGGCTAGAATTAAACGGCACAGTTAAAACTCGACGTGCGCAGCTAATGGCCTATCATGATCAACGGGGTGTGAACTTTGCCAAAGAGGTTGCCCGGGCTAAGGTGCAAAACCAGATTAACACCATCAAATACTTTCTCAAAAGTCGCAAAGAAGACGAAAGCCTGGTTGCCATTTGTGAAACTTACATTAGGGCCATGCAAACAGCTATCAGGCAAATAAAAAAGATTGATGGCGACAACATCGATGCCGTTCGTGAGCAAATCATGGCCGCAGAAGGTCACGCTGGGCGTAGTTATTGGCAGGCGGTTAGCCAGTTATTGCCGGCGGAATTGGCCTTTGACCAACGGGAGCACCGAGGCGCACGCAACCAGGTAAACATGATGCTCAATTACGGTTACGGGATTTTGTATTCTAAAGCTTGGCAGGTAATCATTTTGGCCGGGCTTGATCCTTACGGAGGTTTCTTACATGTTGATAGGCCTGGCAAACCAAGTTTAGTTTTAGATTTTGTCGAGGAGTTTCGGCAAGCGATAGTTGATAGAGTTGTTTTGGCTTCGCTGTTACGGGGCTTTCGCGCCCGCCTAGAAGATGATTTTCTTGACCAGTCCACACGACGAGAGCTGGCAGCGCGGATAAATGAGCGGTTGAAAGCTACCGACAGATATGAAAAGAAGAAAATGCGTTTGCAAAACATAATGCTTAGTCAAGCACGGCGATTAGCCACATTCCTGCGCGGAGAGGCCGAATATAAGGCGCATATTGGCCGGTGGTAACTATGCTGACCCTCGTTATCTACGATATAGAAAGCGACCGCACCCGTTATAAAATTGCTGAAGCCTGTAAGGATTATGGTTTGCAGCGGATACAATACAGTGCTTTCGTTGGCAAGCAAAGCAATAACCGGCGCGAAGAGCTTACTTATCGGCTCAGGCATACTCTCGGAAAACAGGCCGGATACATACTGGTTTACGCCATTTGCCAAAGGGATCAAAAACTAATTAGAGAGATTGGGAGTAAGGATTATGGTAGTTCTGCATCCTACCGACATTAGACAATACCTCTATTGTCCACGTATCATATATTTCACCTATGTACAACCGGTGAGAAAGTTACCCACGCTAAAAATGCGAGCTGGGGCGGAAGTGCATCAGCTAGAAGCTAAAGCCGTTGCCCGCGGTCGGCGTAGCCAGCGAGAATTGCCCAAAGGTATAGTGAGGAATAATGTGAGCTTGTATTCTCGGTCGCTAGGCCTTTCGGGCAAACTAGATCGCCTAATTATTTGCCCCGACGGTAAACTGGCCCCCGTAGAATTGAAGCCTAGCCCTATACTAGAAACCAGGCATCAATATCAGCTTGTTGCTTATGCCATGATGGTAGAGGAAGAGTATAAAGGCCAAGTGGAAGAAGCTTATATCTATAGCCTCTCAACTCGCCAAGTGCTGCCAGTAACCGTTTCTACCGAGAAGAAAAAGTATGTGAAAGACTGTTTGAGCAGGATACGGAGGATAATTCAATCTGAACACTTCCCGCCTGCCACAGCAGGACGAAGGGGGGCTAAGTGTCGGGATTGTGAGTATCGGAGATATTGCGGCGGAGTGTATTAGAGGTAAGAAAAACACCTCGCATCTTGCCATGCGAGGTGTTTTTCTTCTTATGGCTTAGTCCTCTCTAACGAGTCAGCGGGGGGTAACATTACGTTAGCCCCCCTTTTTGGAGGTTTTTGCTTTCAGTCCTCTCTGACGAGTCAATGGAGTGTAAGTTATATATTATATTCGCTACATTTTACTCTTTTCCTGCAAAAGAGAGGCAACAGCCCCCTGGGGTTGTCTACTCCCGTGCTTCCCGCTCCTGTTCTGCCTGTATGCGTCGTAGAGCCGAGGAGCTTATGTGAAGCTGTATATAGCCGCAGCCCAGACAGATACGGCTGTGAACGTAGTCGCCTGAGAAGAGGTTGCCTATCAGTAAGGAGTTGCCTCCGGTGCGAACGCCCTTTTCTAGCCAGGTTTCGCTGCCGCAGAAGGGGCACGAGGGGAGGTCGTCGGTAATAGATTCGTGGTTCCCCTTGGGTAGATTAATGGCCACATTGGCAATCCAGCCGGTGATGTCTTGAAAATGATCCCTATAGCGCACCCTTGAATAACGGCGCTGACGCTCAAGCAATTCTAACTCCTGGCCTGCTTTTAATTCAAGTAACACGTGACCATCGGGTTTAGGCTCCTGGCGTATCTTGCCAGTGGGAACGGTGACCTTCACAAAATCAGCCACTGTCATCACCTCAACTTTAGTTTTCATTACTGTCTATTACGAAAATGGGGCTCAATTGTTGCCTTTTAGATCGCACGGGAGCAAGATAAAGGGGTGCCCAATTAAAGCAGGAAAATGCATACCCAGGGGGAATATGAATAAAAGAAGACTTCTCTTTATTTAGTTTATAAAAAAGAGAGGAAGTCTGCAGAAAAATATTAGGAGGTGTTCTCATGAATATTGGTGAGCGGGCATGGCAGTTACTTCCGCAACTGACAGCTTGTGAGAGCATAACTCAGAGTGAGGGGGAAAGGAAGGTGGCCGACTACGTGCATTCGTTGTTGGCAGCCAACCCTTATTTTCAAGCCAACCCCGATTATTTGCGCCTAATGCCTTTACCGGCCCCCAATGAGCCGGCGGTGGTAGCGGCTCTGGTGCGCGGGCAAGGAAAACAAACGATTATTCTGCTCAGCCATCATGATGTGGTGGGCATTGAAGATTATGGCGTCTACAAAGATCTGGCCTTTAAGCCGGAAGAACTAACCGAAGCTTTTAAGCAGAATCCGGACATATTGCCAGAGGCGGCACGCCGGGATCTGGAGAGTGGCGAGTGGCTTTTCGGGCGGGGCACCATGGATATGCTTTATGGCTTAGCCATACATATTGCCCTCATTGAAAAGATGGCGGCTAAACCGGAGGCGCTGCCCGGTAACTTGTTACTCTTAACGGTGCCAGATGAAGAGAACAATTCGCTGGGTATGCGGCACGCCATCGAGTTATTGCGAGAGATGCAACTGCAATATGATCTAGAATTTACTGCTGCCCTTAACAGTGAGTCCCACGGAATTGTGGACGAGGGGCATGTGGTGCAAACGGGCACCGACGGTAAGATACTGCCCCTAATCTATTGTTTTGGTAAGGAAACCCATGCGGGCACGGTATACAGCGGCCTCAATGCCCATTTGTTGATGGCCGAGGTTACCAGTCGCCTGGAGCTTAATCCCGACTTTTTCGATAGCGCTGCCGGTGAGGTTTCTTTCCCGCCCACGCTGCTATTAGGTGGCGATTTAAAACAACGGTATAACGTCTCTACACCAACGGTGGCCTGGGGCTTCTTTAATGTTTTCACCTTGGCCGCATCTCCCAAGGTGATGATGCAAAAGTTAAAAGCCTTGTGTGAAGAGGCCATGGTGGCTGCCTTAGAGAAACATAAGCAATCGGTGCAGGCTTGGGAAAAGGTGGCCGGTAAACCTATAAACCTGGTGGAGTGGAAACCGCAGGTACTAACCTATGCCCAGCTGTGGCAGCAAGCCTATGAAGCCCATGGTGAAGAGCTGGTAAAAAGTATAGACAGCCTCACCCAACGTCTGCAAGCCGACGGCGTAGATCTGCAGCGGCTGACGCTGGAGATAATTCACGAAACCCATCGCCATTGCCCCAACCGAGATCCGAAGATCGTAATCGCTTTAGCGCCGCCCTATTATCCCCATATTCGCAACCGACGGGAAACGGCTAAGGAATTGCACGTAATGGAGGCGGTTGAAAAGCTGCAAGCCTACGCCCAGAAGCTAGGGGTAAATCTAAAACATGAGGAGTTTTATCTGGGTATTTCCGATTCCAGTTATGTTATGCTGCAGGACGCTACCGAGGTGGCGGAGGTTATTAAAGAAAACTGCCCCACCTGGGGTAGTGCCTACCACTTACCACTGGACGCTCTCAGCGAGATCAATGCCCCGGCGGTGAATATGGGGGCCTTCGGTCGTGATATTCATAAGTATACCGAGCGATTACATGTACCCTTTGCTAAAGAAGTGCTACCCAAACTAATTGAAAGGCTGATAGCCGATCTATTAGCTTAATAATAAGGTTGGTTAACAAGACCCACCGAAAGGTGGGTTTTGTTAACTTTGTCCGCCCTGTCCTTGCTGTATATGGTTTTTGAGCCATTCATATAATAGCTAAGGAAGGGAGTGTGAGGTGCATGACAGATGTAATCTGCATCGGAGCGCGTAATTCCCTCGACACTATTGAAGCCCGGCTGCGGCAGGAACTGGAGTTTTTGATTGCTGATGGTATTGATGTAAAATTCGAGACCAGACGGTCGGGTTTTTTTAGCTTCCTTTTTTGCCAACTGGATTATGGTGAAACATCCTATTCACTGTCGGAACAGAGGCACTTAAGTCGCCAGTGTATAGCTAACGCCCTCACCGATATATTGGTCGATGATTGGCAGCAGCTCACCCTGCTACGGGTTTTGAGTAGACGGTTCAATTGTTTTAGCGAGGATGAAAAGCAACGCATCGTGCAATTGGCCACTGCAAAGTTGGCGCAAAGGGATGCTGGCCCCAACCGTACACTTTTTAAAACGGCGCGTAAGAGTCGTATCCGGGAGGCCCTATCCGCCTACTTGCAGGAGCAAAACAATATTAATCTGGATGGCTTCCTCAATTTTCGCTTGCGCCATTACTGGGAGGAGCTAGAGGACGTTTTGTATTTATCCATCGATCAGTATCTTAATGAAAAGGAATATCAGGAGTTTATTCAGCTACTGCAATATTTTGTGGGTATACTGGAACCTAAACATGATATGGTGCATGTGGTACTCACCAGCAACGATGGTTTTGTTCTCTTCGATGAACGGGGGCACGTGCTGCAGGCCGATGTGTTAACTAACGAATTAAAAGTAAAAGGTGGCTATGCGGACCAGGATGATTTGTTAATCAGTGCTCTGTTATCGGCGGCCCCCAATCGACTGGTACTACATGTGGGCACCTTTCAAAATAAACCTAAGTTGATAGATACCTTGCAACAAATTTTCGCAGCGCGGGTTTTACTCTGCCGCACCTGCGATTATTGTTTAAGACTCTTGGCTGCAGAACAAAAAGAAGATTAGTCCCTTGACAAATGTAGACAGCCGAGTATACTACTGCTAATAGCAGTGAAGAGGACGTAACTATACAATGGGTTTTACAGAGACGTGCACCTAGGCTGGAAGTGCGCGAAACCTGGTGTGGTAACCACCACCTCGGAGCTCCTGGGCGGAAAGATCGCTGGGCGATACTAAGTCAGGCGTTGGGCATGCGTTAAATGCCGGGAAAGTGGGTAGTTCTTCTACCAAGCAGGGTGGAACCGCGAGTGCGTCCCTCTCGTCCCTGCCGCAGCTTGTGGCTGCGGTAGGGACGAGAGGGATTTAATCTTTTATGAAGGAGGTTGTTATATGCAGCAGTATAATTTTGTCTTAAAAGATGGTTCTCAGCGGCAGTTGCCCGCCGGTAGCACCGCCGCCGATTTGGCTGCTGATATTAGCCCTCGATTGGCGCGAGAAGCGGTGCTGGCCAAAGTAAACGGAGTGTTACAAGATTTGACCTTGCCACTGCCCGATGGGGCCCAGGTAGAGCTTCTCACCCTGGATGACCCAGAGGCGCTGGAAGTGATGCGGCATACGGCAGCCCACGTGATGGCTCAGGCCGTTTGTCGATTGTTCCCGGGAACTAAGTTGGCTATTGGCCCTTCGGTTAAAGACGGCTTCTATTATGACTTTGATCTGACCGAATCCCTCAAGCCGGAAGACTTGCCGCGCATTGAAGGGGAAATGCGCAAGATAGTTAAGGAAAAATTGTCCCTAGAACGGGAAGTCTTGTCCCGTGAGGAGGCCATTCAGTTCTTCCGCGAGCGGGGCGAGGAGTATAAGGTTGAACTAATTGAAGAATTACCCGAGGACGCTGAGATTTCTATTTACCGACAAGGGGAGTTCATCGACTTATGTGCCGGCCCCCATCTGCCCCATACCGGCTATCTGAAAGCTTTGCGTTTGCTTTCTTTGGCTGGTGCCTATTGGCGAGGCGATGAGCGACGTCCCATGCTGCAACGGGTCTATGGAACGGTCTTTCCTAAGGCGTCCCAGTTAGAAGAACATTTGCAGCGCATCGAAGAAGCCAAAAAGCGTGACCACCGTAAGCTGGGTCGCGAGTTGGAGTTGTTCACTATTGAAGAAGAGGGTCCCGGCTTCCCCTTCTACCTGCCCTATGGTATGGTAATTCGCAATGAACTGGAAGAGTTTTGGCGGGAGCAACATCGGCGTGCCGGTTACCAGGAAATTCGCACCCCCATCATCTTAAACCGCCAGCTGTGGGAACGCAGTGGCCATTGGGATCACTATCAAGAGAATATGTATTTCACCAAGATCGACGATAACGATTATGCCATTAAACCGATGAACTGTCCGGGCGCCATGTTGGTGTATCGTCATAAGTTGCGCTCCTATAAGGATTTGCCGCTGCGCTTGGCCGAGTTGGGGCTAGTCCACCGCCACGAAAAATCGGGGGTATTGCATGGTATGATGCGGGTGCGGGCCTTCACCCAAGACGATTCCCATGTATTCATGACCTTAGATCAGATCGAGTCGGAGCTGGCCCAACGTATCGATTTGGTTGACCATTTCTATGAAACCTTTGGTTTTTCCTATCATGTGGAGCTATCCACCCGGCCGGAGAACTCCATGGGGTCCGATGAAGCTTGGGAGCGGGCGGAAGCGGCGCTACAAAAGGTGCTGGAGGAGAAGGGCGTTCCCTATAGCATCAACCCGGGCGATGGCGCCTTCTACGGTCCAAAAATCGATTTCCACTTGACCGATTGCCTCGGCCGTTCCTGGCAGTGCGCCACCATTCAGCTGGATTTCCAGATGCCGGAGAAATTTGGCCTCTATTATATCGGTGAAGATGGAGAACGTCATACTCCTGTAACGGTGCACAGCGTAGCTTTTGGAGCTATCGAACGGTTCCTGGCCATTCTCATTGAGCATTATGCCGGTGCTTTCCCCCTCTGGTTGGCGCCGGTGCAGGTTAAGGTGTTGCCCATTACCGACCGTACCCATGCCTATGCCTGGGAAGTATACCAGCAACTCTTTGACGCCGGTATACGGGTAGAAATGGATGATCGCAGCGAAAAGATCGGTTTCAAGATCAGGGAAGCCCAGTTGGCCAAGGTGCCCTATATGTTGGTTATTGGTGACCGGGAAGCGGAAGCCGGAGTGGTCGCTGTGCGCCACCGAGAGCAGGGTGACTTGGGTCAGAAGGCTCTGCCCGAATTGATTAGTGAGCTAAAAGAAATGATTGCCGACAGGCGGATGGATTAGTTGACGCATTCTGTCCAGTATGCTAACATTACTCTGTAAAGTAGAAGCCAGCCGCTTCTCACCCTGTGACGCCACGAGCAGTTACTGGGTCAGTACAGTAGTTAGATAGGCAATGTTTGTATTGCTATGCTTACTGTTGGCGAGCGGCTTTGGCTGCTCGCCTTTAATATTTTAAGTAAATGGAGGGGTTTATCTATCAGTAGGGAGAACAGAGACCCGCAGGTTAACGAGCAAATTCGTTTGCGTGAGGTGCGATTGGTCGACGAAAACGGTACACAGCTGGGCATCATGAGCTCACGGGAGGCATTACAGATTGCCCGCGAGAGAAATTTAGATTTGGTCATTATCGCTCCCAACGCCAAGCCGCCGGTATGCAAAATTATGGACTATGGTCGTTACAAGTACCAGCGGAGCAAGCACGAGCGGGAGGCTCGCAAGAAGCAGAAGGTAATTACCATCAAGGAAGTCCAGCTGAGCCAGACCATTGAGGAGCGGGATCTTCTGATCAAAGCACGCAATGCCGACCGCATGCTGAAAAACGGCAACAAGATTAGGGTCGTTATGCGCTTCCGCGGGAGGCAGATTGTTCACGCTGATTTGGGGAATAAGGTTTTCGATCGTTTTGTAGAAGCGGTAGAAAACGGTGTTGTAGAAAAGGAAGCGCAAATTGAAGGGCGTAACATGATTATGATAATGGCGCCTAAACCTGAAAAGGGTGCAAATTAAGGAGGATACTTCGATGCCAAAGATGAAGACTCATAAGGGCTGCGCCAAGCGTTTTAAAGTAACTGCCAAGAAGAAACTCTTGCGCAACAGCTCTCACAATGCTCATAAGTTTAGTGCTAAATCTGGGAGCCAGAAACGGCGCTTGGATCAACAGCATCTACTAAAAGATGGCGATGCGGCTCGCGTCAAGAAAATGATGCCGTATCATTTCTAGTAAGGTGAAATAGGAGGTAGGCGATTATGCCACGTGTAAAGAGAGGGGCAGTCAAAAGGGCCCGTCATAATAAAGTTCTTAAGTTAGCTAAAGGTTACCGCGGTAGCAAGAGTAAATTATATAGAACGGCTTTAACCCAACTGCTCAAGTCACAGAGTTATGCCACTCGCGATCGCAAGCAACGCAAGCGCGAATTCCGTCGCCTATGGATTGCGCGCATCAATGCGGCTGCTCGCCAGAATGGCATTTCCTACAGCAGGCTCATGTCCGGCCTGAAGCAAGCAGGTATAACCATCAATCGAAAAATGCTGGCCGACCTGGCTGTTAATGACGCCGCCGCTTTCAGCCAATTGGTTGAAACGGCTAAGAAGCAGCTGGCTTAAATACTGATTATATAAGGGGCTGTCGCAAAACTTTGTTTGCACAGCCCCTATGTACATCTGGCAAGCCATGATCTTTTGCTGTAGGTTTGTGGGTAACACTATACAAAAGTGCTCTATATGGGAGGCCGAGGCTAGATGGGGTAGATGTTTCCAGGTGGAGTCCGGCCCAAATCCTGATTGCCACCTTTGCCTTGCTGATTGTTGGTGGTGGGCTGCTACTCAGCTTGCCGGTGGCTTCTAAAGCAGAACCGCTGGGTTTTTTCCAAGCCTTGTTCACCGCCACTTCTGCGGTCTGTGTAACTGGCCTGCTGGTTGTCGATACGGTTGCCCAGTTCACCTTCTTTGGACAAGCCGTCATTCTGGTGCTTATACAGCTGGGCGGCCTGGGGCTGATGACCATGACTACCATGATGGCCATACTTTTAGGGCGACGCATCAGCTTCCGCAGTCGCCTGATTGTGCAGGAAGCATTAAATCAGTTTTCTTTAGAGGGCTTGGTGCGGCTAGTGAAGGCCGTAGGAGCGGTAACCCTGCTCTTTGAAGGGGTAGGAGCCCTTTTACTTTCCTTGCGCTTCGTGCCCGCCTATGGTTGGGGCCAGGGCCTTTGGTATGGTGTCTTCCATAGTATTTCCGCCTTTTGTAATGCGGGCTTCGACCTATTTGGCGGCTTTCGTAGTTTAAGCCCCTACACTACCGATTGGCTGGTCAATCTAGTGCTCATTGTTTTGATCGTTTCTGGTGGTATAGGCTTTAGTGTAATAGCCGAACTTTGGCAGAAGCGGCATAGGAAAACTCGACAAACTCTTTCCTTACATACCCGCTTGGTACTGCTGATGACTTTGCTGTTAACTTTTATAGGTACTATCTTTATCCTTCTAGTAGAGTGGGATAAAGCGTTAATTAAATTGCCTTTGCCCAGCAAAATTTTAGCGGCCTTTTTCCAGGCTGTTTCCGCCCGAACCGCCGGTTTTAGCACCCTGTCGTTAAAGGGGATGCATGAGGCCTCCCTGCTAGCCCTGTTAATTCTTATGTTCATCGGCTCCTCGCCCGCATCCACCGGTGGCGGGGTAAAAACAACCACCTTTGCCGTCTTGCTAGCTTTGGTTATATCCGGCATGCGGGGGCACGACGAGGTACGCATATTTCATCGTCGCATCCCCAACGATATTGTAAAACGGGCAGTAGCCATTATTGTGCTAAGTTTCACTTTGGTGATATCGCTGACCATGCTCATCTGCTTAGTCGATGGCCTACCCCTGCAGGCGGCCCTGCTAGAGGCCACTTCCGCTTTTACCACCGTTGGTTGGAGTATGGGTGTTACACCCACCTTATCGCCAATCGTAAAGGTGGCCCTTTGTTTTACCATGTTTGCTGGCCGTGTGGGCCCCATGAGTTTAGCCTTTGCGCTGGCCCATGATCGAGTAAATGCCCGCATCAGCTATCCAGAGGAAAGAATTATCGTTGGTTGAATGGGGGGAGAACATGAAAAAGCAATTTGCCGTTATTGGGTTAGGTCGGTTCGGTTCAAGCGTGGCCAAGACCCTTTACTCAATGGGATGTCAGGTACTAGCCATCGACCAGGATGAGGAGCGGGTGCGGGCCATAGTGCGAGCGGCTACCCGGGCTGTAGCCGCCGATGCCACCGACGAGCAGGTGCTAAGGTCGATAGGTATCCGTAATTTTGATGTGGTCATAGTAGGCATCGGCGGTAATATACAGGCCAGTATCATGATAACCCTGATGCTTAAAGAACTGGGTGTAAAACATGTGGTGGCCAAAGCCCAGAGCGATCTGCATGGTAAGGTTTTATATCGGGTGGGGGCCGACCGGGTGGTTTTTCCCGAACGGGATATGGGTTTCCGGGTGGCTCGAAATCTATTTTCATCCAATATTCTCGAATACATTGAGCTTAGTCAAGATGCGGGTGTGGTCGAGATAGTAGCACCTGAAAATACAATTGGTAAGGACCTAAAGCAACTGGATTTGCGCAATCGTTATAATATCAACGTCATTGCCATCAAGCATGGAGAAACCATCAATATCACCCCGCGGGCCGATGATCGTATTCATGAGGGCGATGTGTTGGTAGTGATCGGCCTAAAGGAAGATTTGCAGCGCTTTGAGCAAGGGGGAAGCATTTAATGCAGATTAGCAGTAGAAAAAATCCCTTGTTCAAGCAGCTCAAGGCATTAGCTAGCCGCTCCGGCCGAGCTAAAGCCGGGCTTTTTCTGCTGGAGGGCGTGCGTCTGATCGAGGAAGCCATTGCTGCCGATCTGCCGCTGGAACATGTGGTCTATAGTTCCCATTTGGAAAGTAACCAGCGGGGGCTAACATGTCTGGCCACTTTAGAAGCTCGGGGGCTATCCCCGGTAAAGATGGACGACAAGTTATTATGTGAATTGGCTAGCACTGAACGTCCCCAAGGATTACTGGTTACGGCCCGTTTACCTGTCCACTTGGCCCATGAGGCCGCCTTCTGGTCGCAGGGTGACTTTTGGTTACTTATAGATGGCGTTCAAGATCCCGGGAATTTAGGAACGATTTTACGCACAGCGGAAGCCCTCGGCGTGGACCGGGTAGTGGCCCTCAAGGGCACCGTCGACCCTTATAACGATAAAGTCATTCGTGGGGCCATGGGTGCCTTTTTTCGGTTGCCCTTAGTCTATGATCAACCTGATGACTTTGTACTAGCCCAACTTAGACAAAATAGAATACAGATCGTAGTTAGTGCCCTGCAAGCCAGTGTGCCCTACCAGCAGGTCAACTACGATCAGCGCCTAGCTCTTGTTGTCGGTTACGAGGGGGCGGGCGTATCACCTTTTTGGTTACAAACGGCCGATTTATCCGTACATATTCCTATTGTTGGTCAGGCTGAATCCCTCAACGTGGCGGTAGCAACAGGAATTTTATTAGCAAAAATAGCTGAAAATAGAAGCTGAATGTAACGATTGTAACCCTTGTGTAACCTTTGTTGCTCATGATTTAATGGGGCCAAATCTGATGGGCGAACCAGATAAACATTCCGAAAAGGGGTGCATCGTTTGAAGACGTTCTCCGCCACGTTTTTCTGGAAGGTGTTTGAGGAAACCGGTTCGATCTTGGCCTACTTAATGTATCGTAAGCTATCTATTACCCAAACCGCAGTTTAATATTGTAAAAAGCTATGAAGGAGACCAGTAGTTGTAGGGAGACTGCCTTAAGGGAGGGAATGCCTAGACTGCGAGCATTTTCGGTAGTTCTACAATGAAGTTTCGCTCTGGAGCTACACTGCTGAAAGAGGAGTAAGCAGTGTCGGTTGATTACAGGCCGTTATCTATGAACGAGGGCTAATTACTTGTAGCCGAATAAGGGTGGTACCACGACGCGCCATCGTCCCTTTACGGACGGTGGCTTTTTTATATAGAGCAAAGGAAAAAGGAGTGCAAGCATATGCGAGAACAATTGCAGGCTTTGGAAAAGCAAGCTTTACAAGCCGTAGCTGAAGCCAACGATCTGGAGGAATTGAATAGCCTGCGGGTGCGTTATTTGGGCAAGAAGGGAGAACTAACCGCCATCTTGCGTGGCATGGCCCAGTTACCTGCGGCCGAGCGCCCCGTAATTGGCCAATTGGCCAATGAATTACGTAAACGATTGGAAGAAAGTTTGACAGAAAAGACGGCAGCGCTAGCGGCAGCGGCTAAGCAAGCCCGCCTAGCTGCTGAAGAGATCGACATTACCTTACCCGGTCGACCGCTGCCGCTGGGGCATCAGCATCTTATCACCCGTACCTTAGAAGAAATTCAAAATGTGTTCCTAGGGATGGGTTTCAGCCTGGCGCAAGGACCCGAAGTGGAAACCGATTATTACAACTTTGAAGCTCTGAATGTGCCGGCGGACCATCCGGCTCGGGATATGCAGGATTCCTTCTATTTTGGTCCCCAGCTCTTGTTGCGCACCCATACTTCGCCGGTACAGGTACGCACCATGGAGAAGATGCGTCCTAAACCGGTACGCATTATTGCCGCCGGGCGAGTCTATCGGCGGGATGATGACGCCACCCACTCACCCATGTTTTACCAAGTGGAAGGGCTGGCTGTTGATACCAATATTACACTAGCCGATTTGAAGGGTGCTTTATTGACCTTTGCTCGAGCCATCTTCGGGGAAGAACGGGAAATTCGCCTTCGACCCAGCTTTTTCCCCTTTACCGAGCCTAGCGCCGAAGTTGACATTTCCTGCTTCCAGTGTGGAGGGGCCGGTTGTCGCCTTTGTAAGGGCAGCGGTTGGATAGAGATCCTCGGTTCTGGCCTGGTGCATCCACGGGTAGTAGAGCTCTCTGGCTATGATCCGGAAAAGGTTAGCGGCTTTGCTTTCGGTATGGGAGTAGAGCGTATCGCCATGCTTAAATATGGTTTAGACGATTTGCGGCATCTATACACCAACGACATGCGCTTCTTGCGCCAATTCTAGGAGGGGACAGCACAGTATGCGAGTATCTTACCGATGGTTAAAGCAATATGTGAATTTACCCTGGGAGCCGGAAGAACTGGCGGAACGGTTAACTATGGCCGGGGTTGAAGTAGAACAGGTGACCTATCGGGCCGAGGGCTTGTCGGGCGTGGTGGCGGGGCGCATTGTGAAGTTGGAACCTCACCCCAATGCGGATAAGCTGCAGATTTGCCAGGTAGATGTGGGTCAACCCGAATTGCTCACCATTGTTACCGGTGCCGATAATGTTTATGAGGGCGCCATTGTGCCCACCGCCGTGGTAGGGGCCAAACTGCCTACTGGCTTAAAAATTAGGAAGGCCAAGCTCCGGGGTGTGGCCTCGGCGGGTATGCTTTGTTCGGCGGAGGAGCTGGGCATTGATAAGAAGATGGTGGCTCCGGAAATGCGCGATGGCATTTATCTATTGCCCAGTTCGGTTGTCCCTGGTCAAGACATTGCTGAGGTAATGGGGCTCGATGACCATGTGTTGGAGTTGGAGCTAACGCCTAACCGGTCCGATTGCCTAAGTATGTTGGGCGTGGCCTACGAGGTGGCAGCCTTGGCTAACCAAAAGGTGCACCAGCCGGAGCTGGTGGAGCTGACTCATGCTATTAGCCATCCGGAGGTTAAGGTGGAAATAGCCGCGCCCGACCTCTGTCCCGGTTATCTGGGATTGGTGGTTAACGATGTTACCATTGGGCCTTCACCCTTATGGCTGCAGAACGCATTGCAGGCCGCCGGTTTACGGCCGATCAATAACATAGTGGACGTGACCAACTATGTGTTATTAGAGTTGGGGCAACCCTTGCATGCCTTTGATTTGGATCAACTGACCGGAAAACAAATTTGTGTGCGGCGGGCCCATCCCCAAGAAACCATTGTCACCCTTGATGATGTAGAACGTCAATTGACTGCCGATGATCTGGTTATCGCCGATGGAGAAAAGGCAGTCGCTATTGCCGGCGTTATGGGCAGCCAGGTGGCCGAGGTGACGGGGCAAACCCGGCGGGTTTTGCTGGAATCGGCTTTGTTTGATTATAAGAGTGTGCGCCGCTCGTCGCGTCGCCTTGGATTGCGCACCGATGCCTCCAGCCGTTTTGATAAAGGCGTAGATCCGGCCCGAGTGTTGATGGCTTTGAAACGGGCGGCTCAGTTATTACGGCAGCTGGGCTGTGGGGAGCCGGAAGAGCTGGTCGTGGGCCAGCTGCCGGACGTGTCTACCCAGCAGATTATCAGCCTGCGCCCAGAACGGGTGGAACAGCTGTTGGGCATGACCATTAGCCAGGAAGAAATGCGCTCTTTGCTGGAGCGTCTAGGTCTGCAGGTAGATACTAGCTCCCAGCCCTGGCAGGTGGTGGCCCCTAGCCGCCGTAGTGACCTGCAGATTGAGGTGGATTTGATCGAGGAAATTGCCCGCCTCTATGGTTTGGAAAAGCTGCCGGTTGGCCAGATGAGCGGACCATTGATGCGTGGAGCTCTGACTCCTGAACAACAGGCAGAGCAGAATCTGCGTCACCAGTTGTTGGGGTTAGGATTGACCGAGATACTGACCATGAGTTTTATCAACCCCAAGGAAGTGGCGCAGACCGTGGGTGACGAGCATCCCTGGAACCGGGGCTTGCTACTGCAGAATCCCTTAACAGCGGAGCGCAGCCTGATGCGGCCGTCGTTACTGTTCGGCCTGTTGCAGGTACTAAAATATAACGCTGCACGGCAGCAGCAGGATCTGGCCATCTTTGAAATAGCCAACGTCTTCCGGCCCCGACCAGGTGCCACCCTGCAGCAGCCGGAAGAACCCTTGCATCTGGGAATAGCCTGTATGGGGCAGCTGCCTTCCAATTGGCATTCACCGGCTGGCGAATACGACTTCTATTATCTTAAGGGCTTATTAGCCACTCTGTTCGAAAAGCAAATGATTCGGGACCTAGAATGGCGGCGGGCGGATGAAAAATTCTTGCATCCCGGCCGTTCCGCCACCATACATTGGAATGGACGCTGTTTGGGCTATTTGGGTGAGCTCCACCCGGATGTGGCCGAACAATACGACCTCAAGCAAAGAGCCATTGTTGCCGAATTGGAACTGGCTCCAATTTTGGAACAAGCGGGCACAATCCCGCTGTTCCAGGGGATTCCTCGTTATCCAGCTGTGGTTAGAGATTTGGCCATTGTGGTGGATCGGCAGATTACGGCGGCGCAAGTGGCTCAGGTGATCCGGCAGACTGCCGGTGATCTATTGGTAGACCTGGAGCTATTTGACGTCTACCAGGGTGAGCAAGTAGCCGGTGAACAAAAGAGCCTAGCTTTCACTTTGGTGTTGCAAAATCCGGAGAAGACCCTATTGGATGAGGAGATTGCCGCCGTGCTAGAACGGGTGGTCAGTGAGTTGCAAAGCCGGCTTGGTGCCAAACTGCGTTAGGCAGGAATCGCCCGTGATGATGACGAACACGGGAAGGGGGAACTAGGGCAGCGAGGGGTGGATTTATGTCTTTATCGGAGCGCAACAAGGTCAAGGTTCGCATTTGTAACCAGGAATATGTATTTTTGAGCCCGGCTGAGCCGGAACACCTGCAGCATTTAGCACGCTTGGTGGACGAGCGCATCCACGAGTTTATGCAACGCGATTCCCGCCTGGGCATAGCCCAGGCGGCAATTATGGCTGCCATCACTTTTGCCGACAGCATGTTAACTACCCAAGAAAAGGCCGACCAACTGCAAGCCCAATTGGAAGCTATGCAGTCGGAACAGGCCAACTTGGAGACCCAGCTGAAAAGAGCTAAGGCTAAGGCGGCTAAGCGCGCTAAACGGAAAGGTAGGCGTTAGTATGGAGTACGCGGGTGCCGGAACCTTCATCTGGATCGACTGGGTGCTGCTTGGCATTTTTGCTCTGTCGGTGTTAACCGGCTTCACCCGGGGGATAGTTAGACAAGCACTAGATTTTGCCGGTTTATTTGTAAGTCTTTATTTTGCCGGCCGTTGGGCTCCCGCCATGGCCGCATGGCTAAACAATAATTTTTGCCTAAGTAACCACATCCGCAATTTCCTGTTGCCTATTCTTGGCGATTATCGATTAGAGCCCGTCCTGTTGTCGGTACTTAGCTACTTGCTGGTCTGGTGCTTAGTGAGTGCCGTCTTCGGTATATTGGGACATTTTCTAGAATCGGTGGCCAAACTGCCGCTACTCTCGTCGGTTAATCGTCTAGGTGGGGCCCTATTGGGAGCACTAAAGGGTGGTATCATAGTCTTTATTATAGCTAGCCTGCTATCCTTTTTGCCGGCTACTACCCGGCTGGGTGCCCTTGCCCAACGGTCCTATGTGGCCACCCAGATGCGATATATTAGTCCTATATTCTACCAATACTTGCAGGAACTAATCGGCCGCATTTGGTTGAGACCCTAAGCGCCTATACAATTGTTACGGGCTGTTCGCAAAATTGCTTTGCGTCAGCCCCTTTTTGCTTGGGAATGATAGAATAGTGTCAGCAGAACCCTAGAGGAGCGGTATGGATGAACGAGAGAACTATACGGGTATTGGAATTTAATAAAATAAGGGAGCTTTTATTGGCTCAAGCCTCGTCGGTCTTAGGTAGGGAAAAGATCGAAGAGTTGCAACCAGCCACGGAGGCCGAGAGTGTTAAGCAGGCCTTAAAGGAAACGACAGAGGCTAGAGCCATTTATACGACAGAAGATTTTTCTTTGGCCGGTTTGACGGATGTCCGCGCCAGTTTGCGGCGGGCAGCCTTAGGTGCCGTATTACCACCCGAAGAGTTGCTGGCGATAGCAGCCCTCTGTGCCGGGAGTCGGCGGGCTTATAACTTCTTCCAGGAGCGAAGGGATGTTTACCCTTTGCTAAGCAGCTATGCCCTAGAGTTGGTATCTTGTCGTCCTTTAGAGCAGGCAATAGATGCGGCTATTGATGAGTTTGCCGAGGTAAGAGATGGCGCCAGTAGCAAGCTCAGGACCATTCGTAATGAGATTCGCACTTTGCAGAGCCGATTGAAGCAGCGGTTAGAAACCATGGTCCGTTCGCCAGCCGTACAGAAGTTCTTGCAAGAACCGTTAGTCACAATGCGCAACGAAAGGTATGTAGTTCCCGTCAAAGTGGAATATCGGAGCCAGGTGCCCGGTATCATCCATGACCAGTCGGCCAGTGGCGCCACCCTGTTCACTGAGCCGATGGCGGCAGTAGAAATAGGTAATGACTTGCGCCGTAAAGAAGCGGAAGAGGAGCAAGAAGTGGCCCGTATTCTAACGGACCTTTCCCAGCAAGTGCAAGCGGTGGTAGACCCCTTACGGAACAATTTAGAGATATTGGCCCAGCTGGACTTTGTAATGGCCAAAGGTAAACTCAGTTATCTCCAGAAGGCGACGGAGCCGCTTATCAATGAAGAGGGATATCTCGATTTGAAGAAGGCCCGTCACCCGCTGTTGCCGGCAGAAACAGTGGTGCCCACCAATATCCATTTAGGAAAGGATTTTAGTGTGCTTTTAATTACCGGCCCCAACACCGGCGGAAAGACGGTGACTTTGAAAACGGTGGGATTGCTGACTCTTATGGCGCAGGCCGGTTTGCATATTCCTGCCGATGAAGGTAGTCAGGTGGCCGTATTTCAACAGGTTTTTGCCGACATTGGTGATGAGCAGAGCATCGAGCAAAGCCTGAGCACCTTCTCATCTCATATGACAAACATTATTGAAATTACTCGTCAGGCCGACCATCGCTCGCTAGTCTTACTGGACGAGCTGGGGGCGGGCACCGATCCTACCGAAGGCGCGGCCCTGGCTATGGCCATTATTGATTATCTATACGGTCGCGGTTGCCGTCTGCTGGCTACCACCCACTATAGCGAGCTGAAATCCTATGCCTATCAGCGGGAAGGGGTACAGAACGCCAGCGTGGAATTAGACGTGGAAACCTTACGGCCCACTTACCGGCTAACCATCGGTCTACCCGGTAAAAGTAATGCTTTTGAAATTGCCTCCCGTTTAGGTCTGGCCGAGGATATAATCGGGCACGCCCGTACTTACCTGTCGGGAGAACAGTTGCGTTTAGAAGACCTGCTCAAACAACTAGAAGCTAGCCGAATACAAACGAGGGAAGAGGAAAGGGCGGCCTACGCCTTGCGGCAGGAAGCGGAAGCCAAGGCAGCCCAGCTTTCCCAGCGCTTAGAGCAGCTGAAACGGAAAGAAAAGAAGATCTTAGAAAGGGCTAAACAGGAGGCGCGGGCTCTGGTGCAGAGCCAGCGACAAGAGATTGAGCGGATGCTCAGTGATTTGCGACAGGCCCTAGAGCAGGTGCAGGTGGACCGTGCAAATGCTAGCCAGGTGATGGAAAGTGCTCGCCAAACTTTGCGTTCCCTACAAACCCAAACTACTCCTACTCTCGAGAAGCCCAGCTTACCGCCAGTAGAAATAGCATCCGACCGTGATTTTAAAGCGGGAGACGAGGTTTTAGTCAAGCATTTAGGGCAGAGGGGCCAGTTGTTAGATGATCCCTCCCCCAGTGGAGAAGTACAGGTGCAACTGGGAGCCCTGCGGTTAACCTGTCATGTGAAACAGCTGGAGAAGTTGGTGGTGGAAAAGAAACAAACCGGCACGTCTGGTTTCAATTTGGTGAATGTGGCTAGGACTCGGGTGCCTCTGGAGCTGGATCTCCGGGGTAAGACGGTGGATGAGGCTTTGCTAGAGGTGGATAAATACCTGGACGACGCCTGTGTGGCGGGGCTAGCAACCGTTAGTATTATCCATGGCAAAGGAACGGGAGCTTTGCGCCAGGGAGTCCGGGAGTTTATCAGCAAGCATCAGCAGGTTAAATCCTACCGTTTCGGCGGGCCCGCTGAGGGCGGCTCGGGTGTCACGGTGGTGGAACTGCGGAGATAAAAAATGGGCTGTTGCAAGATTAACTTGCGACAGCCCATTTTCCTATCTTCTCCTACGTCTGTTATTGCCTCTACCTTCTGGTCGGCCGTTGCCGTTGCCATTGTCACCCTGCTCGCCTTGTTCGTTGTCATCACCCGGGTCAGACACATTGGGGTCGCCCGGTTCCGGTGTCTCGTTGTCATTATTATCATCTTCGTCATCGCCGGGCAGTGGCTCTTCTAGGCCCGGGTCTGGCTCGGGCTCGCCATGCTCCATGCACATTTCTAACGGCTCAGTTCCTTTGATGAAGTATTCCCAGATGATGTCTTCCGCTGGGCAGGCGGGGCCTGCCAGGAGACCGGTCTTGGCATCGATGGCCAACCGGGTTACGTTTTCCGGTAGGGTAGAGTAGAATCCGGTAGGCATTGACTGCCAAGAATAAACGCTTTTCATAAGCTTTCCGAACATGGTGGCGGAAATGTTACTACTAGAGCCACCGGGTAAGCTCCCCTTACCGCCATCTTTAGCTGGTAGCCCTGTGGTGGTGTCGTCATGGCCAATGTAGATACCGGCGGCGTAGTCGGGGGTAAACCCTACAAACCAGCCTTCCCGATTGTAGTCGGTGGTTCCTGTCTTACCGGCTGCCTGTCCATAATAACCGCCGCGGGAACGGACACTGCTGGCCGTACCCCAGTTTACCGGGTTTTCCAGCATGCTGGTTAGGATGAAAGCCACTTCTTCACTGAGTACCACCTCACTGCGAGGACGGTGCTCATAGATTACCTGCCCGCGACTATCGGTTATCTTGGTGATAGCATAGGTGTCGTTGCGTACGCCCTTATTGGCGATAGCGCCAAAGGCTTGAGCCATCTCGATGGGCACCACCCCATGGGTGACAGCACCCAGAGTTAAAGATGCCAGGTTTCTATCGTTATATGCTTTACTAGAATCGTTAACTAAGGTAGTGATTCCTAGGCGCTGTGCAAATTCAATCATCTTACCCACGCCTACTTCTTTTCCTACCTTCCAAGCCGGTACGTTCAACGACTGTTGTAACGCGTAGCGAAGAGTTACCGGCCCCGAGTAGGTACGGCTGTAGTTGACCGGGTAGGGCGGGTTGATGGGCCCATTTTCATAAATCGGTTCGTCGACTATGATGCTAGCCGGAGTAAACTTCCTGCTTTCAATGGCAGCTCCGAAAACGGTAATAGGCTTAATCGATGACCCGGGCTGTTGTTTGATCAGTTGGACGGCCCGATTATGAATATCGTTGTTAGGTTCACGTCCGCCAATCATAGCCCGTATGCCGCCTGTCTTAACATCTAGAACAACCATGCCGCACTGGGGCTGTAAAATGCCCTTAGCATTTCTTTCATCCTTCTTATCACCCAGGCTGGGCAACAAGTATTGCTCCAGGGTTTCGGTCATGGCTTTTTCTGCTGCCCGCTGCACCCGACTATCTAAGGTTGTATAAATTGATAGCCCACCGGTATAAACTTCCTGTTGTGCCTCTCGTAATGAATAGCCTCTGCTTTGCAGAATTTCTATCACTTGATCGCGCACGTAATCTACAAAATACTTGGTGGCCGTGTGTCTATTGCTAGGTGTGCGATTAGCAAGAACAATGGGTTGTTCGAGGGCGGCCTGTTTTTCTTCTTCTGTGATATAACCGAAACGAACCATGTTGTTAAGGGTGGCCGTCTGCTTAGCTACCGCTCTTTCCATACTGGCATAGGGCGAATAATAGTTGGGAGCTGGTATAATGCCAGCCAGCATTGCCGACTCAGCCAAATTCAATTCGGAAACATCTTTACCAAAGTAATAGAGGGCTGCTTCTTGCATCCCATAGGCCGAGCCGCCCATGAACAGGCGGTTTAGATAGAACTCTAAAATTTCATCTTTAGAAAAGTCCCTTTCTAAACGTAAAGATACGAAGACTTCTTGTATTTTACGTGTGAGTTTTCGCTCTTCTGTCAAAAAGGCCATCTTGGCCACCTGGTTAGTGATCGTACTGCCGCCTTCCAGACGTTGGCCTGTTAGAGTGCGAATGAGCGCTCGTGTAATACCTTTCAAGTCAAATCCATGATGTTCATAAAAACGATTGTCTTCCATGGCCAAAACGGCCTTTTGTAACTCCCAAGGGATACGCTCTAATGGAACAGGGGTCCTGTTTTGTTCACCATGCAAGTTGGCTATTAACTCTCCATTAATATCATAAACCTTGGAAGTAGCATCAAAGTCCAATTTGCCTGTATCGTAGGGTGGAATTGTTGCTATGGCATAAATCAAAAAGCCTCCCCCAAAGATGATGAGGGCCACTAATAGGGCCGAGATGCCGATTAGCGCTGCGCGCTTAATCCTTTGGCCAGCAGGCTTTTTTTGTTTTCTCTTGGCTGGTTGGCGTTTGCCCTTTGGTTCTGTAACCACAAGATTCCCTCCTTTGGATAACAATTATACCACAGTGGGATTTTTACTAATACGGGTTAATCTGATGGAAAATCATACCCCTATTTGTAGATAGCATATATTTAATTGATAGGGTGTAGGATTATGCGTAGACGCGGGCTAATGCGTGGATTTCGACTAAGTCCAAAACAAAAGTTGGCTGCCTATATTATTTTAGTTCTTTTTCTGGCCCTGCAAACCTTGTTACTGTTAGATCGAAACCTACGGCCAACTTTAGAAGCGATCGCCGAAGCACGGGCTAAAGTAATCGCAACCCAGGCAATTAATGATGCTATCAACACGAAAGTCGCTCAGGAAATCAAATATGGGTTGCTGATTACTGTTCACACCGACTATAATGGTAGGCCGGCCTGGGCACAAGTGAATACCACGGAGGTCAATCGGATTGTAGCCGCAACCACTATGCGGGTACAAGAAACTTTGGCGGCAATTCGCGGTGAAGTGCTACGTATACCCTTAGGGCAAGCCTTTAACAGCCAGCTGTTGGCCAACATGGGACCACGCATTCCGTTTACCATTATTCCAGTAGGTACGGTAAATGTGGTAGTAACCGATGCCTTTGAACAGGCCGGTATTAACCAGACCCGGCATAAAATTTACCTTGAAGTATATACGGACGTGCAGATTGTAATTCCCTTTGTAACTAGGACCGTTCAGGTACATAGTCAGGTTCCAATTGCCGATGTCACCTATTTAGGGGACGTGCCGCAGACTGTAATTGACTTGCCCTTCCCTATAGGCATTTCAACCCCCAATGAATAAGGGTTGCGACTTGTGGGCATTTAGATAAAAGGAATAAATTACTCCTTGTATTGGCCATTGAAGCGGTGTATAGTATTCATTGCGCCCGTCAACCGGGCGGCGCAGTCCAAGAATTTTGGGTTTGACATAACGACAAAATTCGTGTTATACTACTTAAGCCGTCGCCGCGAGCGACGTATGACACAAGTTGATCCTTGAAAACTAAACAATGGTGTAGAAATATCTGCAGTGCAGATATTAACCTTGGTGAATTAACATCGAGGTCTAACACACAGACCCGTATATCCTTATTAATAAGGAAATTAATTTGGAGCCAAGAAGCTCAACGAAATTTGTAAGTTTGAACGGATTTCTGTTCTGACTATAAGTTTGTCGGAGAGTTTGATCCTGGCTCAGGACGAACGCTGGCGGCATGCCTCATACATGCAAGTCGAGCGGTCTTTAAGAAGAAGGCTTGCCTTCGTCTTAAAGATAGCGGCGGACGGGTGAGTAACGCGTG
>JAAYGE010000107.1 GCA_012727835.1 Bacillota bacterium | reverse complement strand
GGCTCTTTTTTGGCACCATAGACCGGGCCAGTCTTAACGTTAGATTAACATTAGATAGTGCTAGTTTGGGAGAGGTGACGAATATGCGTTTGCTGATCATTGAAGATGATAAAGAATTGGCCCAGGCAACATAGAAAGCCTACCGTATACCGAAGGAGAGCGCGTGGAGCCTGAAGACATTGCGTGGTGTGGCATCAAGAAATTGAATGAAGGGGGAGAAAGATGTCTAGCAATACAAATCTAACTCGGGCCATCGCAGTAAGGTTGATAAGATCTCAACCCGTACTCTGCCCGAAATGTAATAAAAGCATACTAGTTTCGAGGTACTCGTATAAGCGAAAAAATACCGAGTATAAATGTCCCACCTGTGGCGAAATATATCATCCATGTAAATTGATATAGACTAATATTCTTCATAGCCCTAATTAGAGAAATTCCCGAGGAACATCATATACGATAATCCTAAACTATAAGCAATTAAGCCTAAGGAGGTAGTTACCACCTTAGGTTCTTTTATATTAGCCGGCTGCTAGGGCAGGCCCAGGGGTACCGGTTTATGGAGCGGCAAAAAGGTTTCAGTGTGCGGGAGGCACAGCTGGTGCACATGTTCTCCCACCGGGGATGTGGGGTTAACACCTGACATGTGCAAGACCTGTTATGATATATTTCACTGCTAGTATCATCTATGGGATACGCGATAAAGCGTTAAGAGGGTAAGAATTGAATAAAATGGTTGATAAGAGGAACGATAATAGATAGAATATTGTAAAACACGACAGTATCATCGTCACTACTTAAAAAGAGGAGGTATACTTGTGAAAGGAAACCCAAAACTCATTGAAGCCCTTAATGGGCTGCTGGCGGACGAGCTTGCGGCCATCAACCAGTACATCGTACATGCCGAAATGTGCGAGGACTGGGGCTATGGTAAGCTACATGAAGGCTTCGAGAAGCGGGCAATACAGGAAATGAAACACGCGGAACAACTTATTGGTAGGATTCTGTTCCTTGGCGGCAAACCTATCGTAACCGAGCTTAACAAGATTAAGATCGGAGAAGACGTTCCTAAGCAGGTGGAGTATGACAAGGGGGCAGAGGAAAGCGCAATAAAGGCTTATAATGATGCCATAGCGCTTGCAGGTGAGCTAGGCGATAATGCAACAAAGGATATGCTTGTAGAAATCCTAAAGGACGAAGATCGTCATTTGGACGAACTGGAAGAACTCTTAGATCAGATTGAGCAGATGACTTTGCCTATCTTCCTGACAACGCAGGTTTGATTACTTTACTTACAGGTAGAGCTAAATCCAAGGGGCTGTAGCAAATACAGCCCCTTGGATTTGTTAATTTGTGAACAGGCCTTTACTGTTGGGGAGTCCTTGCCGATAAGGATAGGTAAGATGAGGCTAGGGGTGGCTATTTTCGCCAGGCGGATCGAATGTATATCAACTATATTTAGCTAAAGCAACTAAGAGATAAGAAAGGATGGATAGCATTATGTTATGGAAAGACCAGTATGAGCTGGGCGTTCCTCTGATCGATGCACAACATAAAGAACTGTTTAGGCGTGTCGGGTCGTTTTTACAGGTATTACGATCAGAGGATGCTTGGGAGGAAAAGATTCCGAAGCTGGATGACACACTGGAGTTCATGAAGAGATACGTTGTAGAGCATTTCCGCGCAGAAGAGGATTATCAGCAAAAGATCGATTATCCTGGTTATGAGTTTCATAAGCAGATACATGATGGTATGGTCCAATACGTGCAAGAAGTTTCTCAGCAATACGAGCAATCCGATCATAACGAGGATTTGATGCAACAGTTTGGAGGCCGACTGCTGGCATGGCTGATTAACCATGTGGCCGCAGAAGACCAACGCATAGCGGAATATGCAAAAAGGAAAGGGCTGAGCGGAAATGAAGGATAAGCTTTACAACGCTTTCGTTGAGGCAACACGTAATGTGTTCAATTTGATGCTTAACATTACGGATATTTCCCATCGTCCGGCAGAGGATTTCCAGTGCGACGATGAGGTTGACATCGCCATCGGCATTGTGGGTGACCTTGACGGGGAGGTTGTTTTCCGCTTCCCGGTTTCCACATCGCTTAACATGGTAAGAATAATGAGCGGGATGGAGTTTGAAGAGGTGGATCTCTTCGTAACATCGGCCATATCAGAGATAGCCAACATCATAAGCGGTAATGTTCTGACGGCCCTTTCCGATAGCGAGATGCAGTGTAATTTATTGCCTCCGGTACAATGCGAGATTGAAAACCATAAGAAATATGATCTTGAAACAAGTAGCTGTCTTGGCACAGCTATTGGTGAGATATGTCTAGAGATTAGATTAAATCGGCCTTAGCCTTAGATACATACCTAAGGGGTTTCCAGACATTAACGTTGGGAAACCCTTTTTATACTCCCATTGGAGTGGTGCTCAGTTAAATGTATTAACTTATTGACATTATTAGATGTTTACGTAATAATTCAAGGACAACTATTCGTTTATTTAATGATTTATGCCATAAGCCACCTGTGCATGCTTTTGGCTCTGCTACAGCTAGAGGGACACTGATGGGGTGAGGGGGACGAATGGAGCTAAGAACCGTAATGTTGATGCTGGCCGTCGGCTCCTTTTTGTTGGGGCTGCTACTAATAGTATTTAAATATAAGCGGACTAATCCGCAGGAAGTTCCTTTCTGGATTCCAGCTAAAATGCTACAAGCTACCGGATCTTTGTTGCTTTATTACCGGACTAGCACCTTTGACGCTCTAACGATCTTAGCCAACATAATTCTGCTTTTGGGCTGTGCCTATGAGGCCTGGACTATTCGCACTTTGACCGGCCAATCGGTACAGCGTCGGCTACATACATTAACCTCTGCCGGGATCATACTCGCCTGTTGGGCCACCGTGTTTCTATTTCCGCCTTATCGGGTTGGATTTGTGTTGCTTCTCCAAAGTGTTTTGTATTTTTTGCCTAGCCTTTTCCTATTTGGCACCGATAGGAAATCGTCGCTATCGTTGCTTTTAGCTGTCGGTTATGGTGTAAGTGGTTTAGTTTTCCTTGCCAGTGCCATCATGTGCTTCAGTCTACCTCTGCAGGCGTTAAATCTCTGGGGTAGTGTTATGTTCGGCATCATTCCCGGTGTGAGTTATTGCATATTCCTCCTAAGCGGGTTTATTTTGCTCATGCTGGCTAAGGAAAGAAGCGATCTGCAAGTATTAGCGATGCAGGAAAGCTTGAAAACGGCCGAAACTAGATTCCAACAGATCGTGGAGACAGCTATTGAGGGCATTCTTATCTTTGATGAACATTACAGAGTCACCTTTGCCAACGAGAACATGGCGGCGATGTTAGGGTATACGGCGAATGAAATGCTGGGTAGGGCATATGCTTCTTTTTTCCCGGAGAGTCATATGGATGTATATCGCTGTCAGGAGTCGCTACGAAAGAGGGGGGAGGGGTCGGTTTACGAAAGCTGCCTGTTGCGGAAAGACGGCCAGCTCCGTTGGTTTTTGATTTCTGCCAAGCCGATATTTGATGAGCGGGGCAACTTTGAAGGTTCCTTTGGTATGTTTACCGACATTAATGATAGAAAGGAGATGGAGCTGTTGCTAGAAGAATCCAATCGTCGGTTGACCGAGTTGAGCAATATGGATAGCCTCACAGGTATAGCCAACAGACGCCGCTTCGATGCCGCTTTAGAGCACGAATATTCCCGTCTTCGACGTTCTAACTCTAAGCTATCAGTTATCCTGTTAGATATAGACCACTTTAAAGACTATAACGACTGTTATGGGCATGTCATGGGTGACGAGTGCTTGCGCCAGATCGCTAGCGTATTAGCCAGCAGCATAAACCGGGCCGTTGATTTGGCAGCCCGTTATGGGGGAGAGGAGTTTGCCTGCATATTGCCTGATACCGACTTGCAGGGAGCAGTGCAAGTCGCGGAGAGGATTCGGCAAGGAATTAGGGAGCTAGGAATTGAGCACAAAAAATCTCCCGTTTCGGAGTTTGTTACCGCCAGTTTTGGCGTGATTACTGTTCAATATTCATCGGCAATCTCCTCGGAAGAGGTTGTAGCCATGGCGGACAAACTATTGTACCAAGCCAAGAGCGCTGGCCGTAACAGAATAGAATATGGAGTAGGAGAAGGTTCCTCGCTACATTAAAATTGGTAGCCTCAGACACTGAGGCTACCAGTTTTTTTATTTTAGCGTTGACTAAAGTAAAAGTGGTTCGTACAATTAATTTAGTAGCTACTAAATTGATGCTTAGGGGGATAGCCATGGATTTGGCCCAGCTATTAAAGGCTCTAGCCCATGAAACACGAATGCAGATCCTGCTGCTCTTATTGCAACATCGATATTGTGTGCGGGCGCTGGCTAGAAAACTG
>JAAYGE010000106.1 GCA_012727835.1 Bacillota bacterium | reverse complement strand
TAGGGCACATCTACTTCGGCTAAGAGCACATTCATATGCCCTGGCATACGACCGGCCACCGGGTGGATAGCGAAATCCACCTGCGTACCTCTGGCCTCTAGGGCATCCATCAATTCTTTGACTAACCCTTGGGCCTGAGCAATGGCCATACCGTAACCGGGTACGATAATCACTTTCTTAGCAGCGGCTAGGGTGCCCAATTTATCATCTTCGGCGGCGGGCTCAACAGCTGCCTCTACTTCCTCCAGTTGGCCTTTAGCAGCCTGCAGCAATTTTTCCAGGGAGGCTTTCGCATCGCCCAGCAAGAGCTGCACGTGAGGCATCTCATAGAGGGGATTATCTACTCCCGAGTAGCCCGGCTTAGTGTCTAGATTACAGACGATAACGGTCTTGGCTTGATCCACATTTAGTATGGGCATGCCATAAATGGGCGTGTCTTCCGCCGTATTGGCCGCCGGATTAACCACGTCGCAAGCCCCAACCACAATGGCCACGTCGGTTTCGTGAAATTCGGGGTTGATATCGTCCATTTCACACAGTTTATCATATGGTACATCTACTTCCGCCAACAGGACATTCATATGTCCCGGCATGCGACCGGCCACCGGATGGATAGCGAATTTGACCTCGGTGCCTCGCTCTTCCAGCACATCGACCAACTGTTTGACCAGCCCCTGGGCTTGGGCAATAGCCATACCGTAACCCGGAACGATGATCACTTTCTTAGCGGTCTGCAACATGTGGTTGAGGGAAGAGCTCTCACTGGCGGTCTGTGGCTGGTCCGCCTCAGGTATGGTCTCGCCTTGGAACTCTCTCAGCAACCGCTCAAGGGACTCTTTAGCATCGCCCAAGAGAAGCTCCACGTGAGACATCTCGTAGAGGGGATTATCCACTCCCGAATAGCCCGGCTTGGTGTCCAGGTTACACACGAAAACATGTTTGGACTGATCCACATTCAGTATGGGCATTCCATAAATGGGCGTGTCTTCCGCCGTATTGGCCGCCGGGTTAACCACGTCACAGGCACCCACTACAATGGCCACGTCGGTTTCGGGAAAGTCCGGATTAATTTCATCCATTTCCACCATGAGGTCGTAGGGCACGTCTACTTCGGCCAAGAGTACGTTCATATGTCCCGGCATGCGGCCGGCCACCGGGTGGATGGCGAAGCGCACGTCAATGCCAGCCTCAACTAAGGCATCCATTAAGTTCTTTACGTGCCTTTGAGCCTGGGCTATAGCCATACCGTAACCGGGAACAATAATGACCCGTTTGGCAGACCGTAGTACCTCACCGACACTACGCTTTTGCTCCGCCTTTACAGGAGCAGCCGCCTCGGAGGCAGTACCTGCTGACTTCGGTTTAGCAGCACCAGTGGTACTAGTAGCACCACTGAGCACACTGCCGAGGGAACGGTTCATAGCTTTACACATGATGTCGGTGAGAATGAGGCCGGAAGCTCCCACAATAGCTCCAACAGCCACCAATAGGGGCTCATTGACCGTGAAGCCGACGATGGCACCGGCCAGGCCGGAGAAGGAGTTGAGCAGCGAAATGGTGATAGGCATGTCAGCTCCACCTACGCGAACCGAGAACAAATAACCATAGATGAAGGATAAGATTAGGACTAAGAGCGAAAGCGACAGATCCGGCGCGTTAGGCTGTAGCGTAGCCACTGCAAACGCGATCATGGCCACAATGCTGCCGTTAGCCATCAGGCTATGGCCTCTAAAAATAACGGGACGCTGGGTCATACGGCGGTCGAGTTTAGCAGCAGCGATGAGGCTACCGCTGAGGGTAATACCACCTACAATAAGCCCCAACTGACTGCTAACTCGCCCCACCATATCCATACTGCCGTATCTGTCTATAATTTCAGCAAAAGCGACCAGGGCTGATGCTCCACCGCCCAACCCGTTGAGCAGGGCCACCATCTGCGGCATTTGCAACATAGTGGCTCTTACAGCCATGACATAGCCGATAGCGCCACCGATAGCCATACCAATCCAAAGTAAAGGGACATCCACGATATTATTGGTCCATAGCACCAGCAGGATGGCAGAAAACATGCTTAAGGCACTAATACGATTGCCTAAAACGGCTGTTTTGGGCGAACTCATCAACTTGATGCCAAGGAGGACCAACGCTGAAAGTATGATTGAAACAGTGACATAAAATAGATCCATCTCGACACCTCTCTATTTTGCTTTAAACATCCTTAGCATACGATCCGTAACGACAAAGCCGCCCACTAAGTTAACACAGGCTAATATGATGGCCACAAAACCTAGGGCGCGACTACCGGAAACAACTGCTAAAGCAGTTGAAACTAAGGAACCCAAGATAGTGACGCCAGAAATTGCGTTACTCCCTGACATCAAGGGGGTATGGAGCAAAGGCGGCACTTCACTGATGACTTTATACCCCAGCCAGGCGGACACTAGGAAGACCACCATTAGCCAAAATGCGTTCATTATTAGCGCCACTCCTTACCTTAATATATAATCGTTTAGTTAAGCCCCATGGCCTCACGAGTACCAGCGTGTACTAGCTCACCATCTTTGCAAACCAAAGTAGAGGCGGTGATTTCGTCGTTCATATCGATGATAACCTGGCCATCCTTGATGAAATTGTTAAGGAAGTTGACGATATTCTTGGCAAACATGGTAGTTGCGCTGGCCGGTACCATACCTGGAATATTCTTAGTGCCATCAACGCTGACACCATACTTCTCAATGACTTCGCCACCAACGGTAAGGGCACAGTTACCACCCTGGTCGATAGCCACGTCAACGATAGCCGAGCCCGGCTTCATTTCCTTTACCATTTCTTCCGTAATGAGGATAGGGGCCATGCGGCCAGGAACTAGGGCGGTGGATACTACGATGTCCGACTTAACGATGGTGTCAAAAAGAGCAGTCCGTTCTTTGACCAGCCATTCTTCCGGCAGAGATTTGGCGTAACCGCCTTCACCGATGGCGATCTCAGCTGGAACACCGGTTTCAATGATTTTTGCTCCTAAACTCTTGGCATGTTCAGCCGCTTCTGGACGAATGTCGACTGCATAGACAACCGCACCTAGACGTTTAGCGGTAGCGATAGCCTGTAAGCCGGCAACCCCCGCACCTAGCACGGTTACAGTGGCGGGCGAAATCATACCGACAGCGGTACCGATCATGGGCACAAATTTAGGCACCCGATTAGCGGCCATCAGCACTGCCTTGTAACCGGCTACCGTACTCATAGAGGTTAAGGCGTCCATGGCCTGGGCCCGCGAGATTCGAGGAATGCCATCCAAGGTTAATGCGGTGACGCCCTTTGCCGTCAGATTCTTGATCATTTCATGATTAGCCGGTGCTGCCGGATGCAGGAAAGTAACTAGTACTTGGCCGGCATGCATCATATCAACCTCGTGTTTATTGGTCTGTGTATTAAACTGAGGCTCCTTTACCTTCAAGATGACATCAGCTTTTTCAAAGAGTTCTTCCACGTTGTCTACGACAGTAGCCCCCGCGTTTTGGTACTCCTCATTGCTGAAGAAAGAACCGACCCCCGCATCTTTTTCCACCAAAACTTGTGCCCCTTTGGAAACCAGTGCCTTAACTGTTTCCGGAATAGCGGCTACCCGTCGCTCCCCGGGCATGATTTCCTTAGGGACACCAAAAATTAAGCCTTGAAACTGCATTGAACAAGACCTCCTCTATTAATTTTGTAAATTTATGGGTAAGCCGGCCAACCCCGTATTGCTCGTGCATACGCAGTTGTCCTTCTATGCTTTTTCTTCTACATATGTAGAAAGATTCCTCCCTAATCAGGTATGGGCCAGTATACATTATACGCACCGTTTTCAGGCCATTAAAACCCTTTAGTTATAGAATCTTTAGCCCCAACCTACTATTCTAAGCTCATTTTTTCCCATAAATATCTCTATATTAAGGATTTGATACCCTTGGCCTTGTGCGGCCCACCCACCGCAGGATTGCAATCTCTAAAGGAGAAAAGTTCAATCATAACACTTACTCGGAGGTCATCATGACAAACAAACGGATTTTGCGCGGAGTCTATGCAGTTGCTTTTCTACAGAATTTGGCTATGACTAGTGCCGGCGGAATACTTTCCGTCTACTTGCGCACCCTTGGGGGTAGCGAACTGTTGGTGGGCATATCTTTTGCTTGGTTTTCGCTTGTCCGGGGATTAACTAGCCTTTGTTGCGGCCAAATTACCGACCGTTTAGGCCGAAGTTCCCTTCTTTCCCTTTCTCTGGCTGGGTTTGGGGCGGCCAGCTTGGCTTACGCAGTAGCTCAGAACCCGGTGCAGATTGCCATTCTTCGCGTTGTTCAGGGATTAGCTGCCGGCCTCTACTGGGTAGTAATTCTATGCATGGTTGCTGATGCCAGTGGCCCGGATGAGCGACTGCAGAACATGACTATTTTCAATATATATATCGCCATAGCGGAGTGGCTGCCAACTGGGTAGGAGGTTTCTTGGCCGACGCCTATTCACCCCACCTAGTGTTCTATTTGGGATGCGTAGCCTTCGTCTTGATTACCATCTTTTCCCAAACCTTCTTTAAGGCGGAGCCCATACAAACCCCTAGTGCAACAGCTAGCAAATTTAGTCTGGTCTCCTTGCTAAATGTAAGCAGTAGTGTTAAGCGGGTGAGTCTGCTGGCAGGTATCGGTATGATTGCTGAAACCATCAATTTAATGGGCATGTCTCTTTATGTATATGCAATTGGCGGCGGCTATCGGGATGTGGGCCTGATTGCCGGCCTGATTGTGGCAGCTGGTTTGGTCTGTCAGCTGCTGGCTCCTACCCTGCAAGAGAAGCTGGGTAGCCGAGGTATAATTCTTTTGGTTTACGGCACTAATGCTGTCTTTCTATTGCTCCTATTTTGGCGAAGGACCCTAGCAGCTGCTTACACCCTCTTCCCCATCATTGGCGGACTTTTCACCTTAACCAACCTGACATGGCTGGCCCTAGCCCAAGATGCGGCCCCGGAAGGGCAGATGGGTGCGGCCACCGGTTTTTATCGCGGTACCCTGGATCTGACTAATGTATTCTATTACCTGGCCTTCGGTGCCCTCAGTGCTCGCTTTACCGTGGCCACTTTGTTGGCGGGTGCCGCCTTTATTCTGCTGGGGTTAGTCGCAGCTGCTCATCGGCTATTGGCAGTACCAAGCCCCCAACGGATAATAAGTGTGGGCAGCAAAATAGAGCGCCTGTAGGCGCTCAGCGGGCTGGGAGTTGCTAATCGGACTCGTCTTGAATATCTTCTGGTAGAATAAGCATTAACTGCTCCCTTGTAGGATATTTTTCTTTTACTAGTCGCACTGCCTGCTTGCGAATTCCTCGCTCTATTAGATTGCGTACTAAGCGGGCGTTGCCAAAGTTTTTAGGCTCAAACTGGTAGTGTTTGAGCAGGATGCGAGTGAGTTTGGCTTTAGCATCAGTCGTCATTTTATACTGGCGCTTGTGCAGCATCAGCTCGGCGATGGCTATTAGCTCATCGATTGTGTAATCATCGAACTCGATAATAATGGGGAAGCGGGAACGCAACCCGGGATTGGTATCGATAAACTGATGCATTTCGTCCCTATAGCCGGCCAGAATGATCACCAGTTGCTCTTTATAGTCCTCCATGGCTTTTACCATGGCATCAATGGCTTCTTTACCAAAATCTTTCTCACCACCGCGGGCCAGCGAATAGGCCTCATCGATGAACAATATCCCTCCTAGGGCACGGCGAATTTGTTCCCGCGTTTTTTGTGCCGTATGCCCTATGTACTCCCCTACCAGATCGGCCCTCTCGATTTCTATTAAGTGCCCTTTCGGAAGCACTCCCATCTCTTTAAAAATTCGCCCCAGTAGGCGGGCCACCGTCGTCTTGCCAGTGCCCGGGTTGCCTAAGAAGATCATATGTAACACTAAAGGTTCGGTGGCTAAGTGCTGCTCTTCGCGGCATTTTTGGATGTGGATGAAAGCCTGAAGTTCTTTTACCAGCTTCTTTACTTTATTTAGACCGATAAGCGAATCCAATTCGGCCATTATTTCAGCAAGGGTGGCTCTTTTATCTGGCTGAACAGGCATCGGCAATGGATTTTTTGGTACAACGGGGCGCAAGCCCGACCCGTTGCCCATCTCCACTTCCCGCAGCAAACGAAAAGCCTCGGCAACGTTGATTTTACCCTGCTCCAGTAACTCGGCTACCTCGTCGTAGCTGGTAGGTCGGTTATGCTCCGGCATTCGGTTCCCCCCCTGCATTCAGGCTCTGTTAGAGTTTATGCTTAAATTGCGCCCAAAGTGCATAAGGTCCGGCCAGGGGGCTCTGTGCAAACCACTCGCCCTTGACAAAAGAAAAGCTGCCCCTTTAACAGAGGCAGCTTAGAGTCTTCCCTATTCAGCAAGTTCCTGCAAGGCATTCACCTGTACGGGGCGGAAGGGCGCTATGGTTGAGATAGCGTGTTTATATACCAGTTGGTGTTTTCCATCAGCCTCGAGGAGCAGAGTAAAATTATCAAAGCCACGCAACACGCCTTTTAGCTGATACCCGTTTACCAGAAAAACAGTAATCGGCACATTCTCCTTGCGCATTTGGTTGAGGTATGAATCCTGTAAATTAATGCTAGGCTTGGTCAACAGCGAGGCCCCCTTATCTCTCTACAGTTCGCCGTTATTTTATACCATTTTCCAACGTTTTGCAACTATTTCTAGGATTTCATTAACAACTTCGTCTATTGTACGATTTTCGCCTACTTCCACCCACTGGATGCGGCGGTCGGCCCTAAACCAAGTAAGTTGGCGTTTGGCATAACGGCGGGTTCCCTGTTTTAGCTTCTCCGTGGCCTCCTCTAACGATTCCTCGCCCCTCAGGTAAGCAAAGAATTCCTTATACCCGATGGCTTGACGGGCAATGAACTTTTCATCCAGTCCTTGTTCCAGCAACTTCCTGGCTTCCTCCAGCAATCCATGCTCCAACATGAGGTCAACCCGTCGATTGATACGTTCATAAAGCTCGGCCCGTGGACGATGCAGCCCGACCATTAGCAAATCGTAGCGGGGGCTTTGATCTGTGTGTTGCTCCCAGAATGACAAGGGGTGGCCGGTAGTTTGGTAGACCTCCAAGGCGCGAATAATGCGCCGCTCGTCATTCGGGTGGATGCGCTGGGCAGCAATAGGGTCTACCCCACTCAGCCATTTATAAAGGCTTTCTAAGCCCGCCTCCCGGGCCTGCTGGCGCAGCCGGGCTCGCAAATTCCAATCGGTGTCAGCCGGGATAAAATTATACGGGTCTATTACCGCCCGTACGTAAAGACCGGTACCACCGGCCAAGATGGGCAGGCGGCCGCGGGCGCTAACCTCATCAATCTTTTCTCTTGCCATCTTTTGAAAGTCGGCCACGGTGCCGGCCTCCCCCGGGTCCACAATGTCGATCATATGGTGGGGGACGCCCGCCTGTTCTTCCAAAGTGGGTTTAGCCGTGCCGATATCCATGCCGCGGTAAACTTGCATAGAATCGGCCGAGATAATTTCACCGTTCAAACGTTGAGCCAGTTGAATTGCGATAGCGGTCTTACCTACGGCGGTAGGACCGACAATTACTAGTAGCTTCTGCATGAACAGGCCTCCTAGTTAAGGGTGAAAAAGACGGAATAACTGTTCGCTGCTAAACTGCAGGGCTATAGGTCGACCGTGGGGGCAAGTAAAAGGCAATTTGCATTGCCACAGTTGGTCCAGTAGCTCGATCATTTCCGCATTATGCAATCGTTGCCCCGCCTTTATGGCTCCAGCACAGGCTAAGCGAATCAAAACCCGTTCCCGCTTCTCATCAGCCTTCAACCCTTCCCACCCGTCGGTCCAGTCGGCTAGCAGGTCGAGGAATTCTTCCGGTTTAAAACGACCTCGATACACCGACGGCAAACTACGCAATGCCCAGGTGTTACCGCCGAAATGTGCCACCTCAAATCCGAGGGCGGCCAGCTCTTCCTGGGCATTTTCTAACACGGCCGCTTCTCGCCCACCAACGGTGAGGGTATAGGGTACCAGCAGTTGGTTAACCATACGTTTCTCGGGTCTGTTAACCAGCTGTTCGTAAATAATCCGCTCATGGGCTGCGTGTTGATCAACAATCCATAGTCCTTCTTCCCGTTCAATCACTATATAGCTGGCTAAGGCCTGGCCTAAAAGCCGATAAGGGGGAGTAGACGGCTTGGGTTCCGGCTCGATAACCAGAGGTTTTGCCGGTTCCGCTATGGCGGGCGGAGTAGGCTCCTTATGGCGGTAGAAACTGATAGGTACCATCGGTCTCTGTCCACTGGGCGTAGCTGGAGTCAGGTTACCTGTCTCCCTTGGCGACTCAAGCCACATAGGCGGGGCGGTGCTGCCTTTTTCCGGAGTGGTAGAGGCGCTGCTGGGCCAGCGGGTTGCTGCCGCTGCGGCCATGGTAGCCTCCTGTTGTAGAGTATCGCGCAAAGTGCGTAAAACGATGGCCGCAATTTGCCGCTCCTCGCTCAGCCGCACCTCGATCTTGGCCGGATGGACATTCACATCTACCCGATTGGGTGGCAGAGTTAAGTTTAAGAAGGCTAGGGCATGGCGACCACTGGGCAAAAGGGAGCGATAGGCTTCCTGCAAAACAACCGAAAGGGCACGGCATTGTACTAAGCGGCCGTTAATTATAAATACTTGATCGCGCCGGTTGTTTCTCGTCAGCTCAGGGCGGCTAATAAGGCCGCTGATGCCTACTTCCGGCGTTTGCCGTTCCACCGCTATCATCTGTTCCACTACATCCCGCCCATAGATGGCTAATACCGCATCGTCCAACTTAGCATTGCCGGGCGTTTCTAACACTATGCGGCCGTCCTGGCTGAGGCGAAAGGCTATGTGTGGATTAGCCAAAGCCAATTTTGCCACTAAGTCGCGCACGCGGCCCGCCTCGGCCACCGGTGATTTAAGAAATTTGTGGCGGGCCGGCGTATTATAGAAAAGATCGCGTACCTCAATCCGGGTTCCCGGCGGCGCCCCCCAGGGAGTGCTGTGCAATTGTTGCCCTCCCCGTAAAGTTACTTTGTGGCCCACAGCACTGGTGGGTTCCCGAGTAATTAATTGGACGGAGGCCACTGAAGCAATGCTAGGTAGTGCCTCGCCTCGGAAACCTAAGGACGTGATACAAAACAGGTCTTCCGCCGTGCGTAGCTTGCTAGTGGCATGGCGTTCGAAGGCCAACTCGGCGTCTTCGGCGTTCATACCCCGCCCGTCATCGCTGACGGCTATATATTCTAGTCCGCCCTGTTCAATCTCAATATCGATGTGCTGGGCGCCTGCATCTATAGCATTCTCCACCAATTCCTTAACGATGGACGCCGGTCTTTCCACCACTTCCCCGGCAGCAATTTGATTGGCAATCGACTCGGGTAGTACTCGGATTTGGGCCATCCTACTCCTCTCCTTCCATATACAGACGGTGCCAGCCGGCAATTAGATTAAGAGCCTCCAGAGGCGTCAACTGATTGGGGTCGATGGCCGCCAGCTCAGCAATTATTTGCTTATGCTCAAGGGGTATTGTTTCAATGGTTGGCGCCGCCTGCAGAGCAGCTTCTTCCAATAGGAAGTCACCAAAGGTAAGTTGGAGGGCGCCTATCTCCGCCGGCGACCGTTGTTCCATACGCTGTAAAATTTGTCTGGCCCGTTGCACCACCGGAGAAGGTATACCGGCCATCTTGGCCACATTCAGTCCGTAGCTGCGGTCGGCCCGCCCGGGAATAACCCGTCGCAGGAAAACCAACTCTCCCTTCTCCTCCACCACCTGGCAACAGACGTTGCGCGCCCTCGGTAGACGCTCTGCCAAGGCGGTCAACTCGTGATAGTGGGTGGAGAACAGGGTTTTTGCCCCCAGATGATGCTGTACATACTCGATGATAGCCCAAGCTAAAGCCATGCCGTCAAAGGTGCTGGTGCCTCGCCCCAGCTCATCAAAAAGGATCAAGCTATTGGCGGTGGCCTCGGTTAGTGCCACCTTGCTTTCCACCATTTCCACCATAAAGGTGCTTTGTCCGGAAAAGAGATCGTCGGCGGCCCCCACGCGGGTAAAGATCCGATCAACCAACCCGATTTTGGCACTATCGGCGGGAACGAAGCTGCCCATTTGAGCCATGAGCACGATTAGGGCCACTTGCCGCATATAGGTGGATTTACCTCCCATATTGGGGCCGGTGATAATCAATGTTTCGCCCTCGTGCAGGTCAATATCGTTAGGTACAAATTGACTGCGGCCCACCACCTGTTCTATCACCGGATGGCGCCCGCCTTTGATTCGGATCCGACCATCGGTAGTCAGCTGGGGCCGCACGTAGCGGTTGCGGATGGCTGCTTCTGCCAAGGACTGTAGGCAATCCAGCTGGGCAATTAGACGAGCATTCTCCTGGATAGCCGGAACGAAGGCACTTACCCGTTCCCGCAGCTGCAAGAAAAGTTCGTGCTCTAGCAAACGCTGCTTCTCTTCGCTACCTAGAATCGCATCTTCCTTGGCCTTCAATTCGTCGGTAATATATCTCTCCGCGTTAACCAGGGTTTGTTTACGTATATAATGGGGCGGTACCTGCTCCAGGTTAGCCTTGGTTACCTCCAAATAGTAACCGAAAACCTTGTTAAAACCCACCTTTAGAGACTTTATCCCCGTTTGTTCCCGTTCACGGGCTTCCAATTCGGCCAGCCACTGTTTACCGTGCTCTGCCGCGTACCGCAGCCGATCCAGTTCCTCGTGGTAACCGGGAGCAAAGATTCCTCCTTCCCGGATACTTACTGGCAAATCTTGTAGCAACGCTCTGTCCAGTTCGCGGGCCAAATCGGGTAGGGGGAGCAGGTCTTGGGCAATCTGTTGCAACAGCGGGGCTTGAAATTCTTCCAGCAAGGTTAGCAACTGGGGCAACACCTGTAAGGTGAAACCTAAAGCTTGTAGATCTCGCGGATTGGCTACCCCGGTGGCTACTCGGCTGGCTAAACGTTCTAAGTCGTAACATTCCTTCAGGAGATCGCGTAAACTGCTGCGGCGTAAATTATCCTGGCTAAGTTCGGCCACCGCTTCCAAGCGCCGTTCGATCGGCCCTCGCGCATACAGGGGTTGGGTAATCCATTGTTTGAGTTGGCGCGCTCCCAGGGCGGTGGTGGTGAAATCTAGTACGGAAAGCAGCGAACCGGCAGTGCTTTCGCTGCGGCTTCCTTTTAACAATTCCAGGTTGCGACAGGTAGCCGCATCCAGATACATTACATCATTAGTTGTAATTTTCCGTGGCAATCGCAGATGGGGCAGATTGGTTTGCTGCATCTGTCGCAAATAATAAAGGGCGGCCCCTAAGGCCTGCAGGGCAGCCGTCGGCAGATCCAGATTGGTAGCCGTCGGATATTGTTCACCACAATGCCGCATCGCCTTGGTCAAGGTAAAATGGGCATTGTCCAAGGGGGTGCAAGCGCTAACTCCCGCCAGTTGGGCCAAACGCCCAATGGTTTCATCTTCTGCCAGGTCTTCGGCCAACACCAACTCGGCCGGCGATAATCGCAGAAAATCATCGATCAATGGGGAAGGCAAATCTTTCCCCGTATAGGCATCGGCTAGTACCTCCCCGGTAGAAAGCTCGATAAGAGCTAGGCCGAAACTATTGCCTTGACGACAGAGGGTGGCCAAATAGTTGGCCCGATCCCCTTCTAGCATGGAGGTATCCAGTAGGCTGCCGGGAGTAACGATGCGAACTACCCGTCGTTCCACTAGACCTTTAGCTTTACTGGGGTCTTCCACCTGTTCGCAGATGGCCACCTTTTTTCCGTGTACTATCAATTTAGCTATATATGTATCGGCCGCATGGTAAGGCACCCCACACATAGGCACCCGCCCAGCCGGACCCGCTTCCCGCCCAGTAAGGGCTATACCCAGAATGCGAGATGCTTCCTCGGCATCGTCCATAAACATTTCATAGAAGTCTCCCAAGCGAAAAAAGAGAATACAATCTTGGTGCTGGGATTTGATATCCACATATTGCTGCATCATGGGCGAGTATTTGGCCATGGTTTTTCCCTCTCCCCTTCCGGTGAGCTATCTTGATTAGCATTATAACAAATAACCGCGTCCACCGACTGCTTTGCCTTTGGATCGGTAACGCGCTACACCCAATTCCGGTGCTTTTTTGGTCAAAACAGAGCTAAGGGTCACCGGAAACAAATTCTTAAAAGTAATAGCCCCTGCTGGGTTTACCGCCAACCTTGACTCAAGTGGTCACCATTTTTATGCATACCTTCCAGTCTATGGTGCTAAACTGACCTTACAAACCGACTTTTCTTACAGAGATTGCCACATAAGTTACAGGCCTGTAACTTTCTGGGAGTGATAATTGTGTTAATTGCTATGATTGTTTTCTGCAAGAGATATTGTACTTCTTGTATTATGTATACAAAATATTGACCCGCAAATTGACACTAACCTATAATCGAATTAAGCAAACAATGTGAGGTGAGCAATAGATGAAGTTCCTCATTGCACTTCTCGGTTTCGGCCTACCGCTCTTACTATTTGCCGAAAGTGGTCGCCTTTTCGACCGTAGCTCTCAGAAGTAGTGGTTAAATTAGGGCCTTCGCTGATGCGAAGGCCCCTTTTCCTTTTCTAGAGCAATTTGGAGTCATTGATAACTATGGAAAAGGTGGCGTCAAGCGTGGTGGCCGCTCGGCGACACATTATCATGCGGGTTAGAAAGATCTCAAAATAATCCATGATAGAACTTACCTCAGAATCGATGGTTATTTCCAAGGTAATCGTACGCGCTTCTTCGTCTACTCGGAGGAAGGAATGGGTGGCCGCATAGTTAACCCGATCATGAATGTCATAGGTGGCCACATCTGTATTGCGCACCCGTGAACGGTGTACATCCGACTTATCTGCCAGAATGAGAGCAGCAGCTACCTGGTTTACCGGCTCGCCATACTCCTCTTCATGATTCCCTATGGCAGCACAAATGGCTGCAATCTCCTCATATTCCATTCCCATACTCTCCAGAATTTGCATGGTGATCATGGCGCCCGTTTGCCCGTGTTGCTGACGGCTAATCACATTACCGATATCGTGCAAATAGCCGGCAATGGCCGCCAGTTCCCCCTGCCTTTCTCCATAGCCTAACCGCTGGGTTATCTGGCGAGCAATGGTGGCTACTAGGTTGGCGTGGCGGAAGCCATGCTCGGTGAATCCTAGAGCCCCCAGATGAGTATTACCTTGCCGAATGAATGCTTCCACCTTAGGATGCTGTTTAATATCTTCAAGAGTGATAACCCTTTTTCCCACGTTTCTCCTCCCTCCCACGCCAGGCTTCTACCGCCTCAATTACCTGTTCTAATACTTCTGGAATGGTGAAGTTATCGGTTGGTAAATATAGATCACAGTTAGCTTTAGCATCGGCCAGTATTGCGGCCTGACGATCTAAACGCACTTGGCCCCAGGGAATCTGGCGGCTAGCTCGGGCAGTGGCCAAGGTGCAAGATAACATTACTAGAAAATCCACATTGAACTTACGCCAAAACCGAGGGGTGACACTATGCTCTTGTGGTATATTGACCGCCTGATAACCTTCTCGTTTTAGCCCCTCTACTAGAGTAGTTTTACCAGAAACGCAGTTACCCACCACACCTATCAGCAGATCCTTAGCTCCTTCGGGCATAGAATCAACTACCTTTCCTACCTAATTCAAATGGGGAAACTTGCGGTCATCCTCCTGGTCTTGTTGTCTTGGCTGCGAGCCACCACCGTCACGGCAAAAACTGTCATATCGTCTCGCGGCCGCCCTTGATCACGGGTCATGGAGCCGGCCAATACGATCTCCACCAATTTGACCGGGTCATATATATGGTTATCTACCAATTGGGCTAACTCCTCGGTTGTCCATTGTTGGCCGTATGTGCGGCCGGCATGCCAAATACCATCGGAAAAGCCGAGGATAGTAGTCACCGGCTCTAGGGGTAAAACATCGATTAGCGGCTTGGTGCTGGCTCGCACACCGATGGGGCCCGCCTCCCCAGGCAAACTAACCGCCTTAGCGTTGCGATAAACCAGTACCGGACAAGCCGTATTGCGGGAAATAACCAGCGTATTGCTGGCGGTATCGGCTGAAACAATCAATAGTTCCGCCGAGATTTTACCATCACGGGCGGCAAACAACATATCGTGGACAGCGCGAGCTACCGCCCCATCCCGTGCCCCTTCGCCAATCATAGCCACCGCTTTTGCAACCACCAGATTGCTGTTTTGTTTGGCCGAACGTCCGCTTCCCTGACCATCGGCCAGAATAAGCGACAGTCCTCCCTTCGGCCGCTCGGTAATCTCAAAGGTGTCGCCGCTTTCGGACACGGCATACTTATGTACTTTAGCCATGGCTAATTTGACTTCCATATAACTTCACACTCGCCTTTAGGATAATCGTTGTCAGTAACATTTCGCTTTATCAGGCCCATATCCCTGCCGCCCCCGCGGCTGTAGCTTACTATTACTTATTAGCCTTCCCAACTGGCGACTGCCCAACGCTGACTATCTATTAGCGGGCAAAGCCTTGAAACTTCTGCTAAACTACTTACGTAAGGGATTAATAAGGCAGCTTTTCTTCTCAACATTGGAGGTGTTCTATGTGCGTCGCTGGCTCTGGTTACTTCTTCCCCTCATCCTGCTCGTCCTATTAGCTACCACGGCTGATTTTTATACCGATTGGCTGTGGTTTACCGATGTGGGGTATGGCAGCGTATTTTGGAGGGGGCTGACTTCTCGCTTGACTCTCGCTGGCGTGGCAGCCCTACTAGTCTTTTTGCTAGTTTATATTAACCTGCTGCTAGTGCGCCGCAATTTCTTGGCTCGCACTATCGTGAGAGAAACGGAAAACATCCATGGCAACCGTTTCTTAGAATGGTTACATACGTTATTACAGAGCCGCTTTATTACTTGGCTACAGGTGGCTCTGGCCACAGTGGTGGCTCTTTCCCAGGCCAGCAGCTTTAGTGACCGTTGGATGCAATGGGAAATGTTCTTAAATCCCACCAGTTTTGATCTGGCCGATCCCCTTTTTGGTCACGATGTCTCCTACTATGTGTTTCAACTGCCCTTCCTCACAGAGGCCTATTTCGCTACTTTTTTCTTGCTGCTAACACTGTTGACCTTTGCCCTAGCTACCTATGGAATGGCGGGCTTGCTAACACGCGCAACCGTGGCCGGACGAGCGGCCCTCACCCATATTTCTGTGCTAGTGGCCCTTCTATTAGGGGTTTGGGCCTACGGCAACAAGCTGGCCATTGATAAGTTGGTTCTTTCACCGGGGACCATCATTTTTGGCGCCAGCTATACTGACATCTTTGCCCGTTTACCCATACTCCGCCTGATCATTGGCCTGGCCCTGTTGCTGGCCGTGTGTGTGATGGCTAACCTATCTCTACAGCGGCGACGCCTCACTATCATGTTGCCGGCGGCCCTACTGGTAGTGGCCGTTGCGGCCGCTGCTATTTATCCGTTAACTGTGGAGCGATTCATCGTTGAGCCTAACCAACTGGAGCGAGAAACACCCTATATTCAGCACAACATCGATTATACTCGCATCGGCTTTGACCTAGATACGATCGTGGAGCAAGACTTACCGGCACCGGCTCCTCTGAGCACAGAGACTTTGCAGGAACACCAGGCCACGGTGGAAAATATTCGCCTCCTGGATTGGCGCTTGCTTAATCAGACCTATGCTCAGCTACAGGGTATTCGGCCCTATTACCGATTTCACGATATCGACATTGACCGTTATTTAATTGATGGTAAGCTTCAACAGGTGATGCTGGGTGCACGGGAACTTACGTTAGAAAGCATGCCCTCTGATATGCGCACCTGGTTGAACGAGCATTTGGTTTATACTCACGGTTATGGGGCGGTTGTTTCGCCGGTAACCCGAGTAACTGAGCAGGGACAACCAATTTTCTTGGTAGGGGATATTCCACCGCGAACCCAACATCTCGAACTCCAATTGGAACAGCCCCGCATCTATTTCGGCGAACTAACCGATTCCTACGCCATCGTTAACACCCGGACGGAAGAGTTCGATTATCCCCAGGGTAGCGAGCTTAATGCCACAACTATTTATGAAGGTCAGCAGGGTGTGCCCCTCACCTTCTTCAATAAACTGATGTTCAGTCTGCGCTTTCGCACCAGCAAGCTGTTCTTGGCCGATAGCATCGAGTCTAACAGTCGCATTCTTTATAACCGTAACATCATGGAGCGGGTGCAGGCTCTTGCTCCCTTCTTCCGATACGAAGGTGATCCCTATGCGGTTATCGCCGATGGCCGCATTTACTGGATAATTGATGCCTATACCGTGTCCACCTACTTCCCCTATTCACAGCCGTTAGGACCCGACGGTGTCAATTACATCCGCAATTCGGTTAAGGTTACTATCGATGCCTATGATGGCACGGTCAACTTCTATTTAATCGATGAGGAAGACCCAGTGGCGGCAACTATAAGTAAGGTCTTCCCCGATTTGTTACAACCGATAGCGGAAATGCCGGCTAGTCTCCGCGCCCATTTACGCTATCCCGAGTCTCTACTGGAAATACAGGCCCAGGTGCTTTGCACCTATCATATAAAGCACCCCAGCCTCTTCTATAACCAGGAAGATCGCTGGAGTGGGGCGCTAGAGAAATTTGGCGAAGACGTGCGGCCCATGTCTCCTTATTATACGGTCATGAAACTACCCGGCCAAACCGCATCTCCAGAGGAGTTTGTGTTAATCTTACCGATAACCCCTGCCGGCTCGGCGGGCAACGAAAAGCACAACATGATTGCCTGGTTAGCTGCCCGCAGCGATGGCGATAACTACGGCCAAGTTTACCTCTATCATTTCCCCAAGGATACGGTTGTGCAAGGCCCGCGGCAGATTGATGCCCGCATCGACCAGGATACGGACATCTCGGCCAATTTGACCCTCTGGAGTCGGGCTGATGGTTCCAACGTGGTGCGCGGCAACCTGCTGGTCATACCCGTTGGCGATACGGTACTTTATGTGGAACCGGTCTATATTCTAGCGGCGGGCAACGACCTGCCCGAACTGAAACGAGTTATTGTGGCCACCCATGATAGCATTGCTATGCGCCCCACTCTGCAGGAAGCTTTGGCGGCCATTGTGGGCAGCAACCCGGGGCTCCTACCACCGGGAGATGCCCCTTCTACTAACGATGATGCCAGTTTACAGTCCTTGGCCGATCAATTGCAGCGGACCCTGCAGGCAGCCAAACAGGCTCAACAAGGCGGCAATTGGGCCGAATATGGCCGGCAGCAAGAGCAGCTGGAAAAATTAATTCAAAAGTTGCAAGAGCTATTGCAGACACCCTAGCAGGTAGTGGTACGTTACCTTATCTATGCCGAAGGAGTATAGCGCACCGGTAACATGGACGGTGCCTTCATAGCTCCTTCGGCTTTTTAATTATTAGGTGTAACAAAAGGCGCTTAAATGTCACTAATACAATGAAAGGAGGGGTTGTGCTGGTTATAAAACGTATATACGAAGAATATAAGCACGACGTGTATGCCTATCTCCTAAGTTTAACCCATGATTCCCTCCTTTCTGAGGACCTACTTTCCGATACCTTCGTTAGTGCCATCAGCTCCTTGCCCCGCTTTAGAGGAGATTCGGATATTAAAACCTGGCTCTTCTCTATTGCCCGGCATAAATGGTATGAACACCTGCGGAAAGCAAGGCCTAATGTTTCATTGGATGCTCTGGCGGAACAATATCTGGGTTCTGAATCGGAGTTGGAGAATAGGGTTATCCGGCGGGAGCTGGTACAAAGAATGTGGCAACTGCTGGAGAAGGAACCGGCCCGCACTAAAGATATCGTGCTGATGCGCATCGAGGGGTACTCCTTCTTCGAGATTGCCCAGAAACATGGTATTTCCGAAAGCTCAGCCCGAGTGATTGAGCATAGGGCCAAAAAAAGAATTCGCGACACATTAGCCGAGGAGGGGGTTAGCTATGAATGAGATCTCCTGCCCCATTTGCCAGGACCTGATACCGCTGGTTAAAGATAATGTGGCTAGCAGTGCTAGCCACCAGGCGGTGCTGCAGCACATACAGCAATGTGCCGAATGTCGACGGGTATATGGGGACGGTGACCTGAAGAAGCAGCCATTGGATGAAAAAAGGGTACTTGGGCAAATAAAGAGGCGGTTGGTTCTTACCGTCGGTATCATGGTAGTATTGGGGGCTCTAATCGGATTTGGTCTTTCTGACAGCAGCCTGGTATTCTACAACTCTATCATCATGCCTACGGTAGGGGCCCTCGGGTATGTTTGGCTGAAGGAAAAATCCTATTTGGTTCCGTTGGCTATGCTGCCCTTCGCCTATGTTTGGTATTTTCTTAAATACTTGTTCGGCGGCAACTTGCATTTGCAGGAACTTCTACTCAGCCCACTGTTCTGGGGCCTGCTTTACGCTGGTCTGTGTGCCCTGGGAACGCTAATAGCATTTCTACTGGCTTTCGCCTTTAGAAGGGAGGATAAAACCGATGTCCATATCAACTAGAAGAATGCTGAAAATCGGGGCCGCCTTGCTGGCCTTTACCCTCATAGCTGGCCTGCTATGGTTTGCCAACGGTCTTGTCGGTAACCCCCTCTCCCATCTGCTGGCCAATCGAGCGGCTAAGAGGTATGTGGCCGCCACCTATCCGCACCTTGATCTGGAACTGGAGAAGGCCCGTTACGATTTTAAGTCGGGAGGCTATTATGTGCACGTCAAGTCGCCCACCAGCGTGGATACCCACTTTACCCTTCGCCTCTCCCCCTGGGGAGAACTTAGCTACGATGACTATGAACATCGGGTCGCCGACAGATTCAATACCCTAGAGCGTATCACTGGCGAGTATAGGAAGGCTGTGGAGACCATTCTTGACGGCGATGATTTCCCATACCGCAGCTATATTAGTTATGGGGAAATTGCCCCTTACTACGAGCATAAAGAATTTGGACCCCAGTATGGGGTAGTGCAAGAGGAACTGGTGCTGGACAAAGCCTATGACGTAATGGAACTGGGAAAGACGGCGGGCCATATTGTGCTTTACATAGAAGATGAGCCAGTCACTGTGGAGAGGGCGGCCGAAATCCTGCTGGACATAAGGCGTATCATGGACAAGGAAAAGATTAGTTTCTACGCCATCGATTTTGTCCTGAACAGGCCGCGAGAAGATGGTAAACCGGACGTGAACGGGCCTCGGGTTAATGTACAAGATTTCCTCTATGAAGACATTTATGAGGAAGGTTTGGTGGAACGGGTGGCCGAGGCCGATCGGACCTTGAATGAATATTACGCTGAGCAGGATGCGAAGCATAGATAACCCGAAAGTCACGGGCTGTCGCAAAAGCAGTTGCGACAGCCCCCTTTTGTTTTTACTGGGTTGAAATCACCACATCGTCTAGGGTGACGTAGGGGTAAGTGCTAAAGCCGTCCTCCTTCGTCTCCAGGCTAAGGGCAATCAGATGATCCCTAAAGTGCTTAAAGGAGTTGATGGAGAACATGCAGTCTTTCACTCGCCCCACCACTTCCCCCTTCTCGATCAACAGGCCCAGGGAAATGGTACCGCTGACGTTGCCGCTATAGGGATTGCCAGCCCAAGCTCCCATGGTATCGAAGATAATCAGCCCACGCTCGATACTCCTAATTGTATTCTCCACGCTTTCCATACCCGGGGTTAAGATTACATGGTGGGGCTGTGGACCAGACAAGGTGCCGTTGCCGGTAGACTCTAGGCCTAAAGCTTCGCTGCTTTCCAGATCCAGAATTTCCTGCCGGATTATCCCCTGCTCAATAAGCACATTGCGCCGAGTGGGAATGCCTTCCCGATCGAAGGGCACACTGGAGGCACAGAGGGGCAGAGTGCCGTCGTCCACAATGGTGATGCGCTCATCCAGCAGCTGTTCACCCCGCTTATCCTTCCAGGGCGAGATATCCCGCATAATGGCTTTACCATTCAGGGAAGCCAAGAAGGGTTCCAACAAATACCCCACCTGGCTAGGAGCAAAGATCACCGGATAGGTGCCTGCCTTAAAGGGTACGATGGTCTTGGCCCGCTCAAAATGTTGGATTACCTGCTCCTTAAGGACAGCATAGTTTTCCCTCAGATCACAACCGGCTACCATCTCGTAAATCCAGAGCATGTCGTCACCTTGTACCAAATGCCCACCTAAATAGTAGTACCAGCCGGTTTTTTGATAGCTTCCAGCGAAGCCGGCAGTGTTGACAAGTGTAACCGTCTGTTCCTGCCGCGTTACCCCCGCCATTACTTTGATACGGCTATCATAGTCAACTACAGCGGCTACCAGGTCTTCCACAATGTCCACCATAGTTTGCAGCTCCATCTCTTTGATTAGCGGATCAACCAGGGCAACTTCCTGGCAAGAAGCGGGGCCGGGGAAGGAATGCTTCACTTCATTGCCAAATTTGACGATGGCCAGTGCGTTTTCCACCAACTGTTGTTCGTCCTGCGGTTTGGAGCTGGAGGCCAACGCCATTTTACCGTCCTTGATAACCCGCAAACTAGCCTTGTAGCTATTGTTGTTCTTAATATCTTCGAACTCGCTGTTAGCGTAGGTGACGCTGAGGGCCGAGCTTCTGCTGGTCAACAATTCACCTTGTACGCCCGCCGGCAGCCTTTGCAACAGGTCGCCCATCATTTTGCACCTCCAATGATCACATTCTGTATGCGGATATGGGGACTGACGGCACCGGGGGCCAAGGGGCTCTGTCCCGCCTTACCACAGCCACCAGCACTGTCATCGGGCTGGAGATCGTCCCCTACCATGTCGATGTTGGCTAGGGTCGTAAATACGTTGCCCATCAGCTTGACGTCTTTGACCAGTTCAGCCAGTTTCCCATCCCGAATCATATAGCCGTGGCTAGCCATGAAGGTAAACATTTCGCCATTGGTCTCGCCTCCCATGGCGCCCACCGCATACACGCCCAACTTCACATCCTTAATCATATCTTCAAAGGTGCTCGTTCCCGGGGCGATACAGGTACTGCGCATACGGCAGATGGGCGGAAATTCATAGGTGATGGCGCGAGCACTGCCGGTAGGCTTCTCGCCCATGGCCGCCGCTGTTTCCCGGGTATGGAGGCGCCCCACCAGGATGCCATCCTTGATCAGGTAGGTGCGTTCGGCGGCCACCCCCTCGTCATCGTAGACCAGATGGCCGCGGCCGGCCGCATATTCGCCGGTATCATAAATCGTTAGGATGTCACGCCCCAGGCGCCGTCCTAGGGTCATGGTTTTAGCCAACTCCGGGTTCTTGTAAATATCATCGGCTTCGCTGAGGTGGCCGAAGGCTTCGTGTACAAAGAGTCCCGCTAAAGCCGGGTCGCAAATGGTGGTATAAACACCGGCTTGAATCTGAGGGGCATCGAGAAGTTCAACGGCCAACTGGCAAGCCTTTTTGATATCTTCATCGGCCCCGAGGATGCAATCAAAACCGATGGAGCTACCCCGGCCTACCTGCTGCTGTACTGTAATATCGCCTCGACGGGCGGTGGCCCCAAAACTGGCACCGATATCTAGCTTCTCTTGCCTGATATAAGTGCCTTCAGTGTTAGCAAAATAGAGGTCGGTTACTTTTTCAATGTAGACAATTCTCGCGGCCGTGATAGCTTCGTGATAGCCTAAAATAAGATCATTATAGTGAGTGAGTATGCGTACTTTTTCGTCCAGACTCACCGTCTGTGGGTCCAGCGTGTAGTTGGGCCGCACTTCATCGTTCACAATCGGCACGGGGGCTAACCTACTTTCCTCCTGCTTTTTGCTACCGGCAAAGCGGGCCTGTTCGCAAGCAGCCATTAGCGCTTGCTCCAAATCGCCCAGATCATTAAAGGAGCTAAAACCCCAGCCGCCCCGACTCAGAGCCCGCACGTTGCCGCCGTAGAGTACATCATTGTTGATGCGGTCCAGGCCCCGGCCTTGAAAGCGAATGCTCAAAACCTGGCTGTCTTCAAAACGTATTTCACAGTAGTCCACTTGGTCAGCCGCCAGTTGCAAAGCCTTCTGTAGCAACTGCTTCATGTTCTTCCTTCCTTTCTACAAGTCCTTTCCTTAAGTTTCCCTAATATGGTTAAATTCTGTATGGGGTGTTCAGGCTCCTGCACCAATTGGCTAAGGGATTGGTATATCCTTAGGACCATAGCTGGTTCGAATAAATGGAAAAAGCAATGGACGTCGCTAAGCTCTTAGCGACGCCCATGTTGTTTTCATATGGTGGTCATGCGCATAGCCCGTGGGCCCACTTATCAAGCGGCCGCAGTAGTAACTGTTCGAGCTATGCTTTAGTTGCCGGGTGTTCTTTTACCCGTTGGCCCATTCTATAGACTAAAGCCAAGGCTAGAGCCCCCAGACCACGGACAATAGCCGTGGCAATTAGGCCCCAGCGAATGCCGCTGACTGTGGATAGAAAGATGCCGATATAAGGAGCTACTACCGCGGTGGCGTTGGTGGCCGTATTATGATAGGCGATATATTCGGTCCGTGCCTCTTCCGGGCATAACTCTAACAAGGTGTTAAGCAACAGCAACACCGTTCCTGCCACCGAAACACCAATCATCAGGGATAATACAGCCAGCATCCATAGCTGGGTACAGAAAAGGTATAAGAATGGGGGCACGGCCATACCCAGGGTGGCAAGGGCTAGCATGCGCTGGTTGCCATAGCGCTCCGCTAGTTTTGCCCAGACCGGATAGGCAGCCGCCCCACTCAGTGAGTTACACACTCCGATTAGGCTTACCCAGGTGGTGGTGGCGCCCAGCACCTGCACCTCGTATTTCGTGAAGAGAGGCCAGCCCATTTGCCAACCAAAGTGAAATAGCAGCGAGGCACCGGCAAAAAGCCAGTAGCTGCTGTGAGACCGAATTCCCGCCAGCAGGGCTTTTCCGCTAAAAGCAAATTTGCGAGGCTTAGCTGCCTTTTGCTCGGATTCGGCCTCCGGTTCAATCGTTTGGTAGAAGGCCGCGATTTCTAACAGGGCGAGGATGAAGCCCACAAAAAACATTATCTGAAACCCTATGGGGAAAGCCAGGCGATCCATCATCCAGCCGGCAAAAAGGGATGCACCGATGCCACACAGGCTCATTAATTGATTACGCGTGGCAAAAGCCCGGCCTCTCACAGCGGGCGGAATAACCTTACCCATGAAGGATTGCCAAGCTATAGTAGCCAGTGAGCCGGGCATGTTGGCTAACGCCATCATGGTCACGAAAACGATTGGTCGCTGACTGGGGTCGCGCACCAAAAAGGGCAATAAGGCTAGCAACAAAAAAATGATGCGATTTAACAGCATCAAAGTGGCAACTAGGCGCTTTTGCCGTGGATGGCGATCCACCAGGCGCGCCCCCGGAATCATAGTCAGGAGGCTTACCAGAGCTGGCCAGGAGGAAAGGGCTGCTATTAGGCTATCGGGGGCACCTAGTTTAATGGCAAAGATGCCGGTAAAGGGCGTTAACATGTTCTGTGAAAGAGTGTTTAAAATACCATTGATATTATTCCAGCGGATATTATGTATTAAACGGTCTTCTTGGTGCTGCGGCATATTCTCCCTCCCATCTAATCAAATCAATTGTACCATATATAACCTTTTAGCTAATGTTTAACTTAGGGTTGTCGCTGGCTACAGGCACTCTAGTGTGACCAAGGCCCGTAAACACCAGGGGCTGTCGCAAAACTATCACGACAGCCCCTTATATAGCACTTACTCTTCTATTCTTTTGTCGGAATAACGAAAGTCTTGAGGATCGCTCCGGCTGACAATCATGTAGTGCTTCGTCAACCTATCTTTCTTCACCACATATTT
>JAAYGE010000105.1 GCA_012727835.1 Bacillota bacterium | reverse complement strand
GTGTATACTCTGGCTGTAAGGTAATGTTTTTCAGACTTTATATCTTACAGCAAAAGACGGCTCCTGGCATCATCGCCAGGGGCCGTCTTTTATTTTTTCAGGAGCTGTTAGTGCGACAGCCCCTTTTGCTTCCGCCTTAGGGCTAGATAATACCCAACCAAGTGCCGAAGATATCGCTAATTGTGCCCAGCAAGAGGGAGATACGCCCCATGACCACGTTGCCGAAGGCCACGCCAAAGGTGATCATCATAACTATTCGACCTAAGTTGGCCATTTTGCGGACGGGTCCCTTGTGCTCCACGGAGAAGAAGAAGTAGAATAGGACCCCCAGCACGCCCAGAACCATAATAATGTTATTGATGGAGGGACCTAATAGCAGGGCTCCTTCACTGCTCTTAACGAAAAGAGGAGCCATGGCTGCCCGCGATTGGGCGATTAACTGGGACTGCAATAGGCCATGGGTAGAGATACCCACACCCAGCCCCATGAGGAATGACATGGGCCAACGGCTCACCCAAGCTATCGGTTTAAAGAAGCGGGTGTATAGCATTAGGCCTAGAACAATCGGTATGAGGAGATTCAATTTGCCCTCGGTGGTTAGTGGTGTCCAGGCTTGATCAATTATATTGCCATAGGCGGTGACGAAAGTATACCCCACACTGGCACCCACATAAATGTGTTCGAATAGCCGGTAGATGGGATTCTCCTTGTAGATAAAGGAGTATAGAGATACCATACCTAAGCCCATAAACCAAACCCAGGGGTTAGTTGATATGTTCATCCTGTGTCACCTCCAGAAGACTATTTCTTACGGGATTTTTCCTGTTGTTTAGAGAGGAAGTAGGCCACATTACCTACGATGATAAAGGTAACGATAACCAAGTGACCAAGGGATTGGGCATCCATACGGGCAGCCCCTTCTCCCGGTTCGCCAATTAAAACCTCATATTCGGCTCCACCCCGCAGGCCGGGTAATAGACCAGCAAATTGGCCCGAGTGGAGATAGGGCATAACGTTCGGCACACTAACGGTAACAATTCCTACAGCATAGAGAGGGCCGTCCGATGGTAATTGACGCAAGAAATCCTGATATCCGGGAGAACCGGTTTGGAAATCTATTATTAAGGTAAAATCGTGAATGGTTTTGATGTTATTCATAATAGGCAAGCTGGATATGGGATTGCCCCGATGATCGCGAGCGAAGGTGTTGGCCGGGTCGTCAATAAACTTCTTAACTGCCGATTCGCCACCGGCTAGATAGCCGAGATTGACGATGTCTTCGCCATAGGTAACCCGATCCCCCAGAATGCCTAAGATCCTCTCTGCCAGCATGGGGCCGTCGGGTACGAAGGCGGCCATTACCATTTTGCCGCCCCGATTGGCCAAGTGTTTTGCTACCGCCACAGCCTGCGGGTGCACGTCGGCAGCACCGGCCACGGAATAGTCCATGCCTATCATCACGATATCGGTATTGGGGTCGAGGCTTTCGATCAAATTGTAGACTTGATGGGTTGTTTGATTTACCGTAAGCGGAATACCGATGGGTTTAATCATGGGGGTCAATAACACAATCAACAGGACTGTGTAGATGACCCGCCGATCTATATTCTGTAAACGCTCTAACCACATGCTAATTGGCACCTCCTTTGCTGGTTATTCACCGTATCCCAAATGCCCCCGGTCAAAACCCAGTAGGATGCGTAGACTAGTAGCAAAACCACCGATAGCAACGCCGATAGCAATACCCCTTTGCCCCGTAGTATTGATGACGGTGAGCAACCAGTTGCCGATCACGGGGAATTTTGCCCAGATTTGTTCGGCTATGGGCGCATTGCCCAGCATGACTAAGACAGCTGCGGCGAGTAATAGGGTGGCTTCGAAGCTACGCATGCGGAAGGCTCGGTAAGACGCGGAGGCTACGTAAAAGGCAAGCATGGCATACATGGTGGCGCTGAAGGGGCTATAGGCATAGTCGAACAGATTAGAGAAAAGCTCGGCAGCCGCTGTATTTTGCGGGTTATGGCGGCTGTAGATCCCCACAATGATGAAGGTAAACATGGTTATGATCAGCGCCACGCTAAAAAACCAACCAGAACGGCGATTGGCAATGCGGGCCGTGTGAATGCGGAGTATGTTGACTGAGGCTAAGCCCACGGCGAAAGCCGTAATGATTACGCCCCAGTTGGTAAGTAGAGCCCGGGCCTGATCCAGCGTCGGATTCTGAAAGAAATAGGTAGCCAGCAAAATGGAACCAACTATGAAAACGATCAACAAGGGAACGCTTCTCTTCACTTTTTTCCCCCCTTAATAGTCCAAAATCGGCGGTGAGTTTTATTTGGTGATCAATTCAAAGAGCCAATTGCTATCGGCGGTAGCTAAAACGGTGCCTAGAACGATAAAGGCGATGGTTAGGAGCTTAACTATGTCCTGCCCAGCCAGGTTACCCACCTTTGTTGGATCGTTAGAAAGGTAGGCTCCACCCGCGTAGAGCTCCTCACCTATGAGGGTGTAGTCGCAGGCCGCCACGAAGAAGGCCGTCTGGGCCAGGTTTCCGGTACCGGCCACCTGGATAGCTCCCACTTGGGCACCGCCTTCAGCAAAGAGAAGGGATTCGGCCATGAAATAACCAAGCATAATATTGGCAGCTACCTGTTCGCGGTTGAAAATACCTAATACGCCAGCAGCCCAAGCAAATTGGGCTTCCGAGATGAAACGGACCGTATCTTCCCTGTACATGTCGGGCTTTCCAGCCGATAGATAGGTTTCTTTTACCAATTCCTGAATCATAGGGAACGATTGGGGCGACTTGCAGGTGACAATGAGTTGGGTGTTGTATCTAGCGGTGAGGGTTACTACGTAGCGGAGGACATCGAAGGACGCGAAGGTTTGGGGGGCAGTAGATGTGGTGATGTCGCCATAGCCGGGGCTATAGTGCACCGGCCGGCCCATTTCAGTAGCCCGGCCGACCGCCTCCTCGATGGAATCAAGGGCAGGAATGCGACGGATCTTCGGAGCGATCTTGCCGGAGCGGGTGGCGACAAGCACACCAATGATAATTGACCCCAAGACAATAAAGGTGCAGAAAATGAAATAGCTAGTCAACGAATTAACCTCCTTTCACTGATTAGGCTATTAAAGCAGGATTGGTTTCCCAATCCTGCTTAAAGTTATTACCTACTTTATTCGAGAAACGGGACGATATTCCTTTAGAAAAATAGGCATGTTCTAAATAAAATTTTGATAAAATCTTGTGGGATTTATCACATAAATTGATGCCGGTGGCAGCAGCGGTGAAAAATGGTGATATATATATATCTATTCTGCAGGTAGGATTTACAGTAGCGAAAGCGGAAATATGTTTAAGAGTAGGATGGAAAGAGGTGAGCCTGTGAATAGCAAAGTGAATATCATCAATATCTGTTCATTGGTCATAGGAAACAATCTGCCCTCTAGTTTTCATTGGCGAGAGCAACCATTAGATAACTCGGTGGATGAGTCGGCCCAGCCGGTCATGGATAAGACCCAGACCGCGGAAGAAAAGGCCAGCCAGAATAGCACACCTGCCAAAGCTGTTTCTCCGTGGCGGGGGCTGGTGTATCGGGTATTGCTTGTAGGCGGCCTGGCATTGGCCCTGAAGCTGTGGTGTGGTAGCCACGGGCGAGGAGAAGAGTAATGGATGGCTGACCTCGGGCCGCCCGCAAGTCTCCGAGGTTAGTTTTAAGCTGGCGCAAAGAGGGGCAGTGGATACTGCGTGGGACCTTGGGAAGAGGCTGTTCCCGGTTCCAAGCCGTATCCACTGCCCGATTTTAGGCTAAACGTTTGGGGTGAGGTTGTTGGCTACGTTTGTCCGTGTAGCAGCCAACAAGGAGTGGATTTTCTGTCTTAGAGCCGTAAACTCGGGTAAAGCAATAACTTTTTCGTCCCGGGGACGAGGAAAGGGTACTATAATTTCTTCTATGATCTGAGCCGGTCGGGCCGACAAAACGAAGACCCGGTCGGCTAAGAGTAGAGCTTCTTCTATACTGTGGGTCACCAGTAGCACGGTGCGTCGGTGCTCTTCCCAGATATCTAATAGCCATTGTTGCATTTCTGAGCGGGTAAGGGCATCTAGAGCACCGAAGGGCTCGTCGAGACACATCAATTCTTGGGGAGCAAGTAGGGCCCTTAAGAAGCTGACCCGTTGTTGCATACCACCGGATAGCGAATCCGGATAGGCCTTTTCATAACCGCCCAGGCCCACCCGGGGCAACCAAGCACGGGCTTTGGCTAAAGCGGTCTGTTTCGACACCCCTGCCACCTCTAGTGCTAGAGCCGCATTACTTTCTACAGTACGCCAAGGGAAAAGGGTATTCTGCTGAGGCACATAACTGACGTGGCCCGTCTTGCCGGTGATTTCCTTGCCCTCCAGCCAGATTTCTCCTGCCGTCGGGGTCAGCAGTCCACCAATCAACTTGAAAAGCGTGCTCTTGCCACAACCAGAGGGACCAATGAGGGCGGCAAACTCTCCCCGCTCTACCTGCAGGGAGATATTCCGCAGCACCTCAACGGTATCATAATGCATGCTCACCTGTAGTAGTTCTAGCATCAATTTCCCTCCCCCCGGCTGTTCCAGCGGATAAGCTTCCTCTCCCAATAGGCAATACTGGCAAAGAAAAGTAGACTGAGGACTACTATGACAAAAATGCTCACAAAAACCCGGTCGGTTCGGAAGGAGGCTGCCGCTAAACGCATATAAACTCCCAGCCCCCTTTGGGCGCCTAACCACTCGGAGATTACCGCTCCCATCATGCTATAGGTGGCTGCCACTTTCAGCCCGGAAAATACATGGGGCAAGGAGTTGGGGAGCTCCAGCAGGAAAAAAATCTGCCCTATTCTAGCTCCAATCATGCGCAAGTAATCTAGCATGGCCGCGTTGGGGTAGTCCAGCCCTTGAAGGGCGGCTATCAAAACCGGGAAAAAGCACATTAGGGCGATGATCAACACTTTAGGTAAAATACCAAAACCAAACCAGACTACTAAAAGGGGAGCGAGAGCTATAATGGGTATATTTTGGGATAGAATTATGAGCGGGTAAAGGGCCTGCCGTAAGGATGGAAAAATGCTATGCAGCACAACGGCCAGCAATAAGCCCACAACCGTACCCAAAACAAAGCCGATGATAGCAATTTCCAGGGTGGCTAAGGTATGCATTTGCACCCGTGGCCAATTGTTAATCGCTTCCCGGACAATAGCAGTCGGTGCCGGTAGCAGCCAAGCTTCCACTTGGTAAGCAGTTACATAAAGTTCCCAAACAACTAGCAAGAGGAGGACCGCCAAGAGGGGCGGTCCTGCTTTACGTAAGAGTTTCTTAAGCATGGGGATCATACTTCTTTGTCAGCTGAAAAAGGGAGCCGCTGGGTGCAGGACAGTAGACCTTTACTTGGGAAATGATGTTCGGACATCCCTTTTCGATCAGCGTTTCATTGATTTGCTGCACCACGTTCAAACACTGGGACAGCGGGCCTTCCATGGTGGTTTCCAAGGGGCCAACCCGATAGACTAGTCCCGAGTCGCTAATCATCCCGATGGCTAGATCTATATAGGGGATGGGATCGGAACCCCCCGGTGTATTAGGAATCACCTGTATGCTTACTAGTGCATTAGGCATTATTTTCTCCTCCTAGTTTACCTAGCTGGTAAGAAATCATTGGTAAAGGCCTGTTTTACGTCTATTTCTTTCTCCAGCAGCCCCTTGCTCAGCATCCAATCGGTGTATCCTTGCCAAACCTCTAGCTTTTGTTCACCCCACCGGGGGGCGTCGTCCTGGTATTTGTCGGCCAACCAGAGTTGACTAGCACGTACCAGCTCGGGGTCCAGATCGGGTTCGGCGGCAATGAGAATCTCAGCGGCGGCTTCCGGGTTGGCTATGGCGAATTCATATCCTAGCGTCACTGCTGCCATAAAGGCCTTAACCAACTCGGGGTCTTCAGTGGCCAGTTCCTCGCTGGTGATCAGGATGGGCGTATAGTAGTCCAGCTGGGGTGATAGATCTTTAACATAAATCATGTTAAGCGGGAAATCTCGTAACTCGGCTTCGATGCCCGTCCAAGCGTAGAAAGCCCAGGCGAAGTCGATATCCCGCTGAACGGCGGTAAAGAAATCCACATCACCGATGTTAATGAAATTCACATCGCTGGCACTGGCTCCTTCCAGCTGCATTACCGATTCGATTACCGCTTCCTCCACCGGTGAACCCCACCCGCCGTAGGTTTTACCCACGAAATCTTTAGGACTCTTGATGTTCTTGTGCGCCGGCGAGGCGAAACCCGATGTATTATGCTGGATGACAGCCGCAATAGAGATAGCTGGTACATCTTGCACCCGGGCTAGAGTAAGTTCCTCCTGATAGCTTACACCAAAGTGGGCGTTGCCGCTGGCTACCGTTTGGATAACACCCGCATCGCCCGGCAGCATTATGGTTACATCTAGTCCCTGGTCCTTAAAATATCCTTTGGCTTGCGCCACGTAAAGGCCGGTATGGTTGGTATTAGGCGTCCAATCTAGTACTAACGTAACCGGCCTTAGTTCCTGGTTGACCTCCGGTTGGCGGCAGGCGGCTACCAGAAGGGTAGTTAGAGCGAGCATTAGAATTGCCATCATCATACGGTATTTACGCATGGCTGTTGGGCCTCCTTAGTTAGTTTGTGCTGAAAGACAAAAACGCCTCCCGAACTGGGAGGCGCCATGGACAGGGCCAATAGGCAAATTAAACTTCTTCCCTACGCTGGCATTACCCAGATCAGGTATAAGGGTCAGTATCTTTACGGGATACAATCTCAGCTGGCCAATTCCAGCCCCCCTAGTTTATGCACTTGTCTTCTGTACACTTATTATATAAAAGAGCGGCCCATTGTCTAGAGCCTAGATGTCTTAGTAAATGGTGAACATGCGCTGAATTTCTGTCGGGTCGGTGGTACGGGTTAACGCCAATGCTAATAAAATACGGGCCTTTTGTGGATTGAGGTTGTCGGCAGTGATGGCAAGTCCCTGGGCTAGCCATTCCGCTGGTGGAGGGAGGATACGTCCAGTTCCGGTGCGACTGGAGCGAACCACAATTATCCCTCGTTCTTGGGCCCAGCGTAAAGCCGCGTTCTGCTCGCTGGTACCTCCGCCTTGTCCCATGCCTGCCAGCACTAGGCCACGGGCTCCGGCAGCCACGGCCGCTTCTATTAGGGCGCCATCGGCTCCTAAATGGGCATAAACGATGTCTACCCGGGGTAGGGTGGGCAGATGGTTCACGTCAAACTCGGTATCTAGTGTATGCCGTCTTGTTACCTGACGATAGAAGGTTACCACCCCACTGGAGATGCTACCGAGAGCTCCTAAATCGGGGGAGCGGAAAGTATGTAGATGGCTGACATGGGTTTTGCTTACGTCCCGGGCCGCATAGATTTCGTCGTTCATCACTACTAAAACCCCATGACCGTGGGCGGCAGGGCAGGCGGCCACATGTACCGCATTTACTAAGTTAAGCGGTCCGTCGGGGCTAAGGGCGGTGGCCGGACGCATGGCGCCCACAATGACAACCGGTTTGCTGCTCTTGACAACCAAATTTAAGAAGTAGGCCGTCTCTTCCAGTGAATCGGTGCCGTGGGTTACTACCACACCTGTCACTTCTGGACTAGCCAACAGTTCATTGATTCGCCGGGCCAATTGCAACCAAATGTCTACGGTGATGAAGGGACTGGCCACGTTACAAATCTGTTCACCTTTTATCTTGGCAGTCTCATTTAATCCGGGAACGCTCTCCAGCAATTCGGCTACCGAGAGTTCGCCGGCCCGGTAACCGGCCGTTTGTAGGGGCGATTTAGCCCGTCCCGCAATTGTTCCGCCAGTAGCCAGCAAATAGATAGTAGGACGATTCATACAGGCACCTCATTCCTAGATAACTGTAAGCTCAGTATAGCATAACTTTTCCCTAGCAGATTCTTTAGTTATGATGGAATTAGCAATTGAGGGGGAGGTAGTTATAGTGGGGTTACCTAAAATTATGATTACAGCTACAGCCGCTACCCCGGTGAGGGCCGATGTCTTTCGTTCCGTAATAGGAAAGAGGGCTTGGGTGCTAGAGGGCAACCTACCTTTTTCCGAATGCCAGCAGGAGGTAGAACCCTACTGGCGGCAACTTGAGACGGCCCAGGCGCTCTTTGTGCGTACCGGTAATATTCCGGCGGCCTTGCTACAGCGTTGTTCTCAACTAAAGGGGATTGTAGTTCATGGTGCCGGCGTGGATCAGGTGGATGTGGCTGCGGCAGCTGAGCTGGGTATCAAAGTAGTTAATTTGCCCGGAATTAACGCCAACGCGGTGGCCGAGCTGACTTTGGGTTTGATGTTGGCCAGCTTACGGCAAATTCCTCTGGCCGACCGCCTATTACGCACCTCCGGTTGGGAGAATAGCCGGCGTAGGGGGACGGAGCTGGCGGGGAAGACGGTAGGCCTGATTGGTTTTGGGCAAATTGGACGGCGGGTGGCTACATTACTGCAACCGTTTAATGTACGGCTGCTGGTGACTAATCGTAGCGTGCCTAAGGAAGTGGGGATTAATTTTGAACTGGTGAGCCTAGAAAAGTTGCTGACGGAGAGTGATATTGTCAGCCTCCATGTGCCGCTCAGCGATACCACCCGGCATTTACTAAATGAGCAGCGCCTGACCATGCTTAAGCCAGGCGCTATCATCATCAATACAGCTCGTGGGGCCCTTATTGAACAAGCGGCCTTGCGCAAGGCGCTGTTGAGCGGACGCTTAGCCGGCGCTGCTCTGGATGTGTTTGACCCGGAGCCTCTGCCCCCCACTGATCCTTTACTGCAAATGGATAACGTTATTGTGACACCCCATTTGGGCGGTTCCACAGAAGAATGTTTGGTTGAATTGGCCCGGCAGGGGGCCGTCGCCATCTCTCAGTTGCTGGCGCTATAAGAGACTTTACTGGTGCTGCTGGGCTTGTCTACGCTTATATCGGCCAGAGCTTCGGCAATGTTGTTGGCGTGGTCAGCCACCCGCTCCAGGTTAGAGATGAGATCGAGATAGATAATGCCTGAGGCGGGAAAGCAGATGCCGTTATTTAGGCGTTTAATGTGTTGACGACGCAGGCGTTTTTCCAAATGATCAATGCAGCCCTCGTCGGCCATAATCAATTTGGCGCTGGCCCTATCGCCAGAGGTAAGTAGGGAAACGGCTGCTTCTACCAGGTTGCGCACTTGGCTACTCATGTCATCCAGTTCGGCTTCCGCCTCTTCCGAGAGGGGGAGTCGGTGTTCTATTCGGTAGTCGGCTAGATCGGCGATGTTTTGGGCATGGTCGCCGATGCGTTCCAGGTCGCTGCTTACATGTAGTAGCGCATTTAGTCGCTCCGATTGTTCGTTGCTCAGCGATTTCTGGGATAACCGCACCAGGTAATCAACGATATCCCTCTCCAGCTGATCGATGGTTTCTTCCATTTGTTCAACACCAGCTAAATGGCTCCGGTCGCTGGTGCTAAAAGCGGCTAATACTTTTTCTAGCATTTCGGTAGCCAGTTTTCCCATGCGCACCAATTCTCGGGTTGCCTGACCTAGAGCAACCGAGGGAGTATTTAAAAGGTTGCTATCAAGATAGACGGCTCCCGCCTGCTCGGTGGGGTCAACCCCAGGTAGCAGGCGCTCCACCAACCGCTCGAGAACGGAGATAAAGGGTAACATTATAAGTGCATTGATAATATTAAAGATGATATTGGCGTTGGCTGCTTGCCGGTCCACCGCGGGAAAGGTGTTGGCTATGAAAGTTAGGAAGGGATGGAACAGCACCAGGAAGATTGACACACCTATTATTTTGAAAATCAGGTGGGCTAAGGCAGCCCGCTTCGCCGTCAGCTGCATCGGTATAGATGCCAACAGGGAGGTTACAGTTGTCCCAATATTGGCTCCCAGAATTATGGAAAAGGCCGCATTCAGGTCCAGTAAACCTCGGGCAGCCAACGCGACTACTAGGCTGGAAGTGGCACTACTACTTTGCACAACAGCAGTGAATAAAGCACCGGCCAACACTCCAAGAAAAGGACGTTGACTAAAGTTAAGGATCATGCCAGTGAAAATGGGGTTTGTGCCGAGGGGCTTCATGGCGTCACCCATAATCGTCAGCCCTAAGAAAAGAACCCCGAAGCCTAAGAGGGCTTGTCCTCCGAAACGCATACGCTTGCTTTGGCCAATCATGGATAGCAAAAATCCGATACCGATGGCCGGTAGCGCCAAATCGGAGAGCCGAAGGGAGACCATAAAGGCAGTTACTGTAGTTCCGACGGCCGCACCCATGATAACGGAAATCGCCTGACGCAAGGTCATGAGGCCCGCATTAACGAATCCTACCACCATGACACTGGTGGCGCTGCTGCGTTGTATCAACATGGTTACTACAGCCCCGATCAGCATGCCAGTGATGGGCGTGCTGGTCAGCACCTCGATCAGTCGGCGCAACCGATCGCCGGCTATCTTCTGCAGTCCGTCAGCCATGAGTAGCATGCCAAAGAGAAATAAACCTAGGCCCCCAAACAAACCGAAGGCCATCAAAAGACCGCTATGCACATTTGCACCCCCAAGGAAATCCAACTCGTGTTATTATCATTGTAACGCTGGCATTCGTTAGAAAAAGAGCTATCTTGTTAAGATCATGTTAAGGAATGGGTAAGGTGATATTAATGCGGTCTTTCATTGCGAACTCCTGTTTGGTTGTGGCATTGCTGGTATTAGCCCTCTTGGTGGGAGTGCAATCGGTTGCCTACAGTGCCGACTATATAGCTGGCCAGTTATTCAAGCTGGAAAGCTACCGAGCTATAGGCATGGACGAAGCGGATGTTTATCGATATGCTCAGCAAACGGCCGCTTACCTACGGGGAAAGCTAGTCGATCCCAATGTAAAGGTTACCCTGGCCGGTGAAGAAAGTTGGTTTCTGAATGAGAGAGAAGTCTTACATATGGTGGATGTGCGCCATTTGTTCCAGTTGGCCCGCTATGCGGTAGGCCTCCTATCCTTGGCCTTATTATTAGTGGGTGTAATGGCTTGGCGCCGGTCCCAGCTGGCGAATTATTTAAAGGCCCTGTCCCGTGGTTCTGCTCTAGCCATCTTAGTAGGTATACTGCTGGTGCTGCTGGTCAATACAGACTTTAACCGCTACTTTACGCTTTTCCATTTGCTTAGCTTCGATAACGATCTTTGGCTGCTGGACCCGGCGGCGGATCAATTGATTAATTTGTTGCCGGAGCAGTTTTTTGCTAATGCGGCCGGGCAAGCCGCTTTCCGGGCTGTCGGTTTGCTCCTGATGTTATCTATCGCGGGTTACTTGGCTAGTAAGAAAAGAGTGGGGGGCTGGGCTGGTAGAAATTAAATTCATTTAGCCGTTGACAGAGCGCCTTCTTTTGGCTAAACTATAGGCAAATAATAATAGTTATTATTAGGAGGCGCTTTTTGTGGGTGGTTTTCAGAGAATGACAGAGCAGCGTCGTTTGATCCTTGAAGTTTTACGCAACACCACCAGCCATCCGACTGCCGACTGGATTTATGAACGGGTTCGAGAAAAGCTCCCGTCCATTAGTTTAGGAACCATATATCGTAACTTGCGTTCGCTAGTTGAAATGGGTGAAATTGCGCAGTTGAGTTTTGGTAGTGGACAAGATCGTTACGACGGCAATCCGGAGAAACACTACCATTTCCGTTGCGAGAAGTGCGGTTCGGTTTCCGATGTGAAGGTGCCATACGAGCATCGCTTGGATGAACGGGCTGCTAATAGTAATTGTGGTCATGTGACTGGCCATCGATTAGAGTTTACGGGGCTATGCCCCGCTTGCTCAAAAGGAGTATGGGGAGCAGGAGGTGAAATCATGGCTATTTTTAAATGCACCGTTTGTGGAAACGAGCGGGAAGGGCGTTGCAAACCGCGTAAATGCCCCGAGTGCGGCGGTCAGAACACCTACGAGAAAAAGGAATAGGATTATTAAAAACTACCTCCTACGGCCAATATAAGGTTGTAGGAGGTGTTTTTTGTGACTAAACGGAGTGCCAGCAGCAAGAAAAAGAAGGAGCCGAGCGTTAGAGATCTGATGAAGTTAGAGATAGCGGCCGAATTAGGCCTTTTAGACAAAGTAGAAGAGCTAGGATGGGCCGGATTACCGGCCCAAGAGGCCGGCTTGATCGGCGGAGTAATGTCGCAACGGTTGCGGAAGAAGAAGTGATATAGCCGGGCAGTGCGACCAGACCTCCTGCAGGGGCGCCCATCTGTCCACTTCAACCTGTAGTTGATGCTGGCAGGAAAAGGTGATAGAAAGGCGAATCATCCTGCTGAGGGGGTGAAAATAATGCCGATCGTACAGATTGAAATGCTTGCGGGGAGAACTGTGGAGCAAAAAAGGGCCTTAGCCGAAAAGCTGACCCAGGTGATTAGTGAGACCTTGAATTGCCCGCCTACAGCAGTGACCATAATTATGCGAGACATGCCGCCGACCAACTACGCTACCGGTGGTAAGCTTCGAATTGATCAGTAGCCGTTAAAAAGCAGGGGCCCCATTAGGTGGCTAGCCCCTGCTTTTTAAGTAGTTGATAAAGGCGATCTAGGGGGACAGCGTAGACTATGTGATCATCTCGTCCACGCATGTCGGTGGCTTGTAAAAGAGAATTGATAATCGCTTCTTCGGTGGCTTCAATGGTGGCTTGAAAAATGGGATCTAAGTATTGGTCCCGTAGCAGTTCTAGCTGGATGGTCAGGCTAGAGCAGCGACGGGGCACAATTGTGCTGGTGGAAAAGGCCAGGCAAAATTCACCGCTCACATGGCTAGCATAACCGCCGGTGCGTCCGATACCGAGCGCCGCCCTTTTAGCTACTCGTCGTAGTTGCAAGCTAGTAAGGGGGGCGTCGGTGGCAATTACAACTACGATAGAACCGTCGGGATGGGGGTCGGGAAGGAGATCGGTAATAATACAACCCACGGGGCAGCCAGCAATTTGAAAACAGTGCCTGGGACCGAAGTTGGCTAAAATTAGAGCACCCACCGTATAGCCGCCGTAGCAATTGGGTAATACGCGGGAAGCGGTGCCTATACCGGCCTTAAAATCAAAGGCAATCATACCGGTGCCAGCGCCGACACAGCCTTCAGCCACCGGGCCCGATGTGGCTTGCTCCAAGGCTTCAAATACATGCTCCCGGGTGACATGGCGGCCTTGAATGTCATTCAGGTGGCTATCGTCGCATTCGGCTACCAGCGGGATAATAGGATCGCTGCTGATACCTGCTTCGGGATAATATTGAAGTAGGTAATCTAATACCGCATCATGCACCTGCCCCACACTGAGGGTGTTGGTAAGCATGATGGGCGTTTCTATGGCCCCCCATTCCTGTGCCTGTGCTAGGCCGGTGACTAAACCGGCACCATTGAGGGTGAAGCTGCCGGCAGCTACCCGGTAGTGAAATAGGTCGTGGGAATGGGGTAGAATCGCGGTTACTCCTGTGCGGATCGGCCCCTTGCCGCGAACCAACTTCCCCTCCCCAGAAATGATGGTAGCATGTCCCACCTTTACTCCTTTCACATCGGTAATGGCGTTATGTTTACCGGTGGCATACTGACCGATTTTTACTCCCCAATCTCTAAGGCGCGGTCGTTGCATTTTAGCCCTCCTAACCAGTGTGACTCTGTTTCTTAGATTGCTCTATCGCCTTTACTTCTATGAAAAGATTCCCTTGCTTGACGAACCGTTGTTCAATAGAATCTAAGACAGGTAGGGAGGGGATTGGTGTGAGCCTGTTGAGCGCCCAGAAAATTCATAAGTACTACGGAGGTAGTCCCGTATTAATAGACATTAGTTGTAATCTAGAGCGGGGTGAACGCGTCGGATTGATTGGGCGTAATGGCTCCGGCAAGACCACCCTATTGCGGCTTTTGGCCCAGTTAGAGGACTATGATGAAGGCCGCATTCTGATGGCCAATGGTACCCAGTTGGGCTATTTAACCCAAGGGGTGGAGCTACCTGACGCTATGACAGTGTGGCAGGTGGCCAGCTCGACTCTAGGGACGGTGCAGGAATTAGAAAGTAAATTGAGGGAACTGGAACAGGCTATGGCGCAGCCGTCGATTATGGCTGATCAGAACCGGCTCGCTAAAGTTATGAATGATTACGCCCGGGTTAGTGCCGATTTTGAACGGCTGGGTGGTTACGATAGGGAAGTAGAGGTCCGTAGCACCCTTACGGGGCTTGGGTTACCTGAATCGGTATGGTCACAAACCGTCGGTACCCTCTCGGGCGGACAGCGCACCCGTGTGGCCCTGGCCAAATTACTGCTGTCCAAACCCGATGTTCTATTCTTAGATGAACCGACAAATCATCTAGACATAGACGCAATAACTTGGCTGGAAAACTATTTGGCCGGATACTCGGGGGCCCTACTGGTGGTTTCCCACGACCGAGAATTCTTAGATAAGGTAGTTACAAAAATATGGGAACTGCATGACCACCAGCTAATTACCTATACGGGGAACTACTCGGCTTATCTGGTACAAAAGGAAGCCCACCGCCAGCGGCAGGAGTTATTGCGGCGGGAGCAAGAACGGGAACGGGCTCGCCTGGAAGGCCTGATTGCCAAGTTTAAAGCCGGTACCCGCGCCACAGCTGCCAAGAGTTGGGAAAAGCGTTTAGCCCGCATGGAGCGAGTTCAACCTAGGCGTAAGTCAAGAACTATGCGCCTCAATATCCAATCCAAACGTCGCAGCGGAAACGATGTGCTGGAATTACAAGCGGTGAGCAAGGCCTATCCGCAGAAGCCATTGTTCCACGATTTTTCCGCCGAAGTGAAGATGGGGGAGCGGATCGCTTTGATCGGCCCCAACGGTAGCGGTAAGACCACATTGCTGAAGCTGTTATTGGGTGAAACGCCAGCCGATGGCGGCCAGATTAAGTGGGGTGCCAGTATCGATTTAGGCTATTTTCGCCAAGACATGCGGTTGCCGGCCGACGACGTGAGCGTACTCGATTGCCTGCTGGAGAGCGGTGGACTACTACCGGCGGAGGCTAGGCATTATTTAGCTCGTTTTCTGTTTGTCGGTGACGCCGTCTTTCAACCGGTTGGCACCCTTAGCGGTGGAGAACGCAATCGACTCATACTGGCTAAATTATTACTGACAGGAGCCAACGTGTTGGTATTAGATGAGCCCACCAACCACCTGGATATTCCTTCCCGAGAAGTGTTGGAACAAGCCCTTTATGACTATGACGGTACGCTTTTTATTGTTTCCCATGACCGTTATTTTCTCCGGCGCATTGCCACTCGGATTTGGCATTTTACTGAGGGAACGATTAAAGATTATCCCATGGGCTACGCCGCTTTTATGGCCGAACTGGAGCAACAGCAAAAGGAAGAGGTGTCGAGTTCTAAGCCTAAGACCCGGCGCCCAGCTGTCCAGCGGAAGTCGGAGCGGGAGGAACTGTTAGAGACTATTGGCCAGTTGGAAGAACGTATAGCCGCTTTGGAGGCGGAGCGGGACGAACTATATTTACAGATGGCCGATAGCAATTTGTATCGTGATGGCGGTGGGCAGGAGACGGTCTTGCGTTGTCGCCAAATCGAACAAGAATTGAAGCAGCTGTATGCTAGTTGGGAACAGCAAGTTGATGCACTTACTGCCCAGCAGGCCGAGCAATAGGGAGGTAGCTTATGCAGACCAGAAAACTATACTATCGGGACCCCTATCTTCACACTTTTAAGGCTAAGGTGGTGGCTGTAAAACCCGGTTGGATCGCTCTTGATCAGACCGCCTTTTATCCGGAGGGCGGCGGACAACCGGCAGATCAAGGCTGGCTGCAGGGACAACGGGTAACCGATGTGCAAATTGATGAACAGGAAGTCGTATGGCATAAGGTGGATTTGGATACGGAAATTGGTGTGACGGTGGAAGGACGGCTAGATTGGCTACGCCGTTTCGACCATATGCAGCAGCATACGGCCCAACATGTGTTATCGCAAGCCTTTTGGCAATTGTTTAAGGCAGAGACCGTCGGTTTCCATTTGGGGGAACAAAATGTCACCATCGATTTGGCGGGGACCGATTTGGATGAGGAGGCGCTGGTCCAAGCCGAGGCTCTAACCAACGCCAAATTGCGGGGCCGGATACCGGTCCGCAGTTATGAAGTTGCGGCGGAGATGCTTCCGACCCAATTGCTCCGTAAATTGCCCCAAGTGGAGGGGGACATTCGCCTAGTCCAGATTGGCGATTTCGATCTATGCCCCTGCGGCGGTACCCATGTGCGCGATCTAGGAGAAATCGGTTTGCTTAAGGTGCTGGGTAGTGAGAAGAAACGGGGTAACACGCGGGTTATCTTTTTGGCCGGGCGGCGGGCGTATGAGGATTATAATCATAAACATAAGCAATTGACGGCTTTGTCGGCTATGTTGTCCGAGCCTACAGCGAATGTGGAGGCAGCGGTAGAGCGCCTACTGCAACGGCTGCAAGAACTGGAGAGGGAAGAAAAGGGTTTGCGAAAACAGCTCCTCGTTTACCAAGGCCAAGAGCTGCTAGCTACCGCCCAAGACCTAGATAAAGCCCGGGCGGTGGTGCAGGAGCTGCCCGGACATTCGCTGGATGAGGCCCGCTTTTTAGCCAGTTACTTGGCCGAACAAGGCCCCCATATTGTGCTATTCGGTATTCCTGATGAACCTTATCGCCTGGTGGCGGCAGTTAACGCGGGGCTAAAGCTAGCCATCGGTCCATTGTTGAAGGAAGTTGTAGTTAAGTATGAGGGCAGAGGTGGGGGGTCTGCCACATCGGCGCAGGGGGCGGTACCGCCAGCGATGGGAGCAGGCGCTTTGGCTGAGCTAATCGCCCTTTGTCGGCAAGTATTGAGCTAAATCGACCTTTTTAGGGGCAGGAGACCCACTTGGTGAAAGAAATATTGGGACTATAGATTCATCCGCGACAAATTTCGCCTCCTTCTTCCACTCTTTAGCAGGAAATTGTCTCCCAATGACTAATATTGGATATGTGGCGAGGGAGGAGGAGGACCCGTTGCGGCGTATCTGTACGAGACATTTAAGGGCCGGTATGCAACTGGCTCAACCGGTGATTTCTTCCAATGGAAAAATTCTCCTGGCCAAAGGCCAAATACTGCGAGATTCTTATATATACCGATTGATTCAGCTGGGAGTATATTCGGTTTATGTGGTTGATCCACGTTTTCCGGATGTGGATGCTACCGATTTCTTGAGCGAGCAAACTCGACTACAGGCTCTACGCCTGGTACGTACCGCCTGTACCAATTTGATTGCAGGCAGTGTATTAGATGTGCCGGCCATCACCGAAGTTGTGGATATGCTAATTGACGACTTGAGTGCCAAGCCTAATTTATTGATCAGCTTGTTCGATATTCGTCTCAAAGATGACTATACCTTTGCCCATTCTATCAATGTCTGCTCCTTTGCTATCTTAATCGGGATGGCCTATGCCTTGCGCAAAAGACAATTGCGAGAATTGGCGGTGGGCGCCCTCATGCATGATCTAGGTAAAACCCTATTGCCTAGTGAAATATTGCAGAAGCCAGGGCCCCTATCACCGGTTGAATATGAAAAAATGCAGGAGCATACTAGCCTTGGTTTTGATATGTTACGCCGGCAAGGGGAAATCGGTTTGCTTAGCGCCCATATTGCTTTGCAGCACCACGAACGTATCGACGGTAACGGGTATCCTCGGAATTTGGTCGGTTCGGAGATCCACCTCTATGGACGCATAGTGGCGGTGGCCGACGTTTATGATGCTTTAATTTCTGATCGGGCCTATCGCCCCCGTTACTTGCCCCATAAGGCGGCTGAAATCTTAACGGAGCAGAGCGGGGCTGCCTTTGACTCGGAGGTTGTGCGTCATTTTCTCAGGCAAGTAGCCTTTTATCCCACCGGCTCGCTGGTGCGCTTAAGTACCGGTGTTATCGGCGTAGTCGTGGATGTAAATAGGCCGATCACCACTAGACCCATAGTGCGGGTGCTTTATGATAGCAAGGGCGAGGAGATCAATGATTATTATGAACTGGACTTAAGTAAGCATAGCGATATTTCCATTATAGAGGTAGTAGCCGATGAAACGCGCTTAGCTTAGGCGCGTTTTGTGCTTCTAAGGTGACGGTTGTTGCCATACCTTAGAAGAGGGGTGGTAGTATGCAGCAGCGTCGGCGATTGCATTCGCATATAGTTGCCATTATAATCACATTGATTATTATCTTTGGGTTGCCCCGGCTACCGGCTATTTTTGGTAGCGGATTGCCCGGTTGGTTTAGCTTTTTTTGGCTGCTTTTAGCGGTGCTAGCGCTGTTGGCCCACGTACAGCGGGCCCAGCTGTTTAGACGACAACATGGAGAACAAGTTGAACAAGAGAAAAGATATCGCAGGCGCTCAGAAATGTAAAAAAAGAAACCGAGCCACGGAGGCTCGGTTTTTTAAAATCACTTGGTAACTTAAGAAAGATTAAGTTGCCCCGGTGAATCACAAGCTAATCGCCCTGTCTTTACGTAGCTCCACTGGTATGGCCGTTAATCCTATTAGCTGTGCAGGATGACTGGCTCTTAGTTAACAGCTAGTAGGATTCACTGGCATCCGGCAGGGCCTATAAAGCAAATCGGCAACAGGCAAGTGCTCACCCTTTCTGCGCCAAGCCTACGAGGTTAGTTGACGGGTTCGGGAGAGAAAGGCAGACCCTACGGCAAAAGCCGATTCACCCCAATTATTTTTCCCCCGCTCGAGCCCTTTGGGCCCGATTCGGCTGTGTTACTTAGTCTACATAATGTGTATGCCACTGTCAAAAACACTTTTTGGCATTTATGTAAACTAGGTAAGGCTAGCAGGAGATAAATCGGCTGGCCGAGAATCAGTAGAGAAGTAAGCGGGGGTGCGAAAAATGTCTAGTGGATTTGTGCATTTGCATGTGCATACCGAATATAGCCTACTGGATGGGGCGGCGAGAATCAGCGAATTGGTACAGCGGGCCAAAGAGTTGGGACAACCGGCTATAGCAATTACTGACCATGGCGTCATGTATGGAGTTATTGATTTTTATAAAGCGGCGAAAAAAGAAGGCATCAAGCCGGTGATCGGTTGTGAAGTGTATATGGCCACTCGTACCCGTTTTGACCGGAAACCAAAATTAGATGACAGCCAATACCATCTAGTTTTACTGGCGGCCAATGAAACCGGTTATCATAATCTGATTAAATTGGTCAGCCAAAGTTTCATCGAAGGATTTTACTATCGTCCCCGAGTGGACTGGGAACTGCTAGAACAATATAACGAAGGTCTAATTGTCCTAAGCGCCTGTCTGGGAGGGCAAATCCCCACCTTATTGCTTGACGGGCTTTATGAAGAGGCCAAAGCCGTTGTGTTACGTATGCAGTCCATATTCGGGAAGGAAAACTTCTTTTTAGAATTGCAGGAGCATGGGTTACCCGAGCAGCGGCGGGTAAATGAAGCCTTGGTAAAATTGCATCAAGAAACCGGCGCACCTTTGGTAATTACTAATGATACCCATTATGTGAAAGCGGAAGACCATGAAGCCCATGATGTATTGCTCTGTATTCAAACGGGTAAGACGGTCCACGATGAAAATCGTATGCGTTTCGTGCCCGAGTTTCATCTCAAGAGCGCACAAGAATTGGCCAACATGTTTTATTATCTGGAGCCGGAAATTGTGGCTGAAGCAATGGAGAATACGGTAACCATTGCGGACCGTTGCCAGGTAGACTTTGAATTTGGCGTTTCCCGCCTGCCGGTGTACCCGGTGCCCGAAGGTTTTACCCCCGAATCCTATTTGCGGCACCAGGTTAAAACCCGGTTATCTAGCCGTTATCCCAATCCGACGGAAGAGGTGTGGGAAAGGGTTAATTACGAGCTTTCGGTTATCGAGAGCATGGGGTTTGCCAGCTACTTTTTGATAGTGGCCGACTTTATCGATTATGCCCATAAAAATAAAATTCCGGTTGGAATTGGGCGGGGTTCGGGAGCAGCCAGCGTGGTGGCTTATATTTTGGGGATTACCGGCCTCGATCCTTTACCCTACAGTCTCATTTTCGAACGCTTTTTGAATGTGGAGCGGGTTAGTCTGCCCGACTTTGATACCGACTTCTGTAATGAACGTCGAGGCGAAGTGATTGAGTATGTATCCCGCAAGTATGGCGAAGAAAACGTTTGCCAGATCATCACTTTTGGTACCCTGCGAGCTAAAGCTGCCATTCGGGATGTGGCCCGGGCTTTAGGCCTTAGTTTTCAAGAGGGTGATCGGGTAGCAAAGTTAATTCCCACTAAGTTAGGTATAACTATAGACGAAGCTCTAGCAGAGGTCCCCGAGTTGCAGGAGGCCTATCAGCAGGATGAGCAGACCAGGAAGCTAATAGATATCGGGCGTGCTCTAGAAGGGTTGCCTCGGCATGCATCGGTTCATGCGGCGGCGGTGGTGATTTCGCCCGAACCCTTGACTAATCTGGTGCCGTTGGCCAAAAATGGGGACGTCATTACCACCCAGTTTCCAATGAATACAATTGAAGAGTTGGGCCTGTTAAAAATGGACTTCTTAGGCTTAACTACTCTGACCATTATTGATGACGCCCTCAAGGAGATAGAGCGCAATCAGGGACAAACTATCGATCTTACAAAACAGGGATTTAACGATCCCGCCGTGTATGAGCTACTCAGCAGTGGTGAGACGTTAGGGGTCTTCCAGCTGGAAGGCGGTGGCATGCGCGATTTTATGCGCCAGCTAAAACCGAGCACCTTTGAGGACATTATTGCCGGTATCTCCCTGTTTAGGCCAGGGCCGATGGACCAAATTCCTAAGTATATTGAAAACAAGCATAATCCGGATAAAATAAGATATGCCCACCCACTGTTAGAGCCTATTCTGAACGTTACCTACGGTTGCTTGGTTTATCAGGAACAGGTGCAGCAAATTGCCCGTAGCATGGCCGGTTATTCCTTAGGCCGGGCCGACTTGTTAAGGCGGGCTATGGGTAAGAAGAAGCCGGAGGTAATGAAGCAGGAACGGCAGATGTTTGTCGATGGTCTGGTGGACGAAAATGGCCAGGTTGTTATTCCGGGGGCCAAGCGTATGGGAGTACCGGAAGAGGTGGCCCATCAGGTATTCGATGAAATCGCCGAGTTCGCCAAATATGCTTTTAACAAGGCTCACGCCGCCTGCTATGCGGTCCTTGCGTACCGTACCGCCTGGCTAAAGGTGCATTATCCGCGGGAGTTTATGGCCGCCATGCTATCGGCAGTGGCCAACGATAGCGACAAAGTTCATACCTATACGGAAGAATGCCAACGTTTGGGGATTCAAATCATCGCACCCGATGTAAATATCAGCCGCGCCAAGTTTACTGCTACCGGTGATAAGATCGCCTTTGGCCTGGCGGCCATAAAAAACGTGGGCGCGGCAGCCGTTGATGCTATCGTCAGTGAGCGGGAGGCCAATGGTCGCTTTACATCCTTGTTTGATTTTTGTCGCCGCGTTGATTCCCGAGTAGTGAACAAGCGGGTACTGGAGAGTCTAATCAAGTGTGGTGCCTTCGCTAGCACGGGGGCCAATCGGGCCCAGCTGTTGGCCATTCTGGATGACTGTCTGGAGAAGGCTGCCTTGGAACAGAAGAGCCGGCAGAATGGGCAAATCTCCATGTTTGATCTCTTAGGTGAGGATGGGCAGGCACCGGCCATTGAAGTGCCCATCCCCGACATACCCGAATTTCCGCTGGACGAGCTTTTGGCCATGGAAAAGGAACTGTTGGGTATGTACGTGTCGGGGCATCCTCTGGATCAATATCGTAGCGCTCTAGCAGCTAATGCGACTCACAAAATTGGTGCCCTACCCCAGGAGGAGAATGGCCAAAAAGTTACTGTCGGTGGTCGCATCACTGAAGCCAAGCAAATCACTACCAAGACGGGCAAGCCAATGATGTTTTTCACCATTGAAGATTATTCGGGTAATGTGGAGGTGGTATTATTCCCCGAGGCCACTAGCAAGTATGGTTCACTGGTCAGTATTGAACGCATTTTGCTAGTAGAAGGAAAAGTAAACTATCGTGACGAAAGGCTCACACTGATAGCCGACTCGCTCACCCAACTGGTCCCCGATGATTCGGCCTTGGTGGTGCGTTACACTACTGATCAGGTCGATCGCTTAGGCTACTTAAAGGTTTTATTGACACGCTTTCCTGGTCCGGTTCCCGTCTATTTGTGGTTAGAAGATAAACAACAATTGATTTTAGCCCATCGCAAATATTGGTGTGACGGATCGGCCCAATTGATTGATGAGGTGAAAGGACTTTTCGGTGAAGCTCGAGTAAGCACCTCGTTGGCTAATGATGAATAGATTGGATTATCCATCTACAATCTTAGCCATGAGGTGAAACCGAAATTGAAAGAGACAGTAATTAGGCTATTGGCAGAGCGGGGAGTAAGTTTGGCTGATGTGGCCAGCCTCGTCTATATTTTACAAAGCCCCTATCATCCCTCATTAACCTTCGACGAATGTTTGACTAGCGTAAACAGTGTATTAGAAAAAAGAGAAGTGCAGTTTACCATGTTAACCGGTATTACTCTTGACGTGTACGCGGAAAGGGGACTATTGCCGGAACCGCTTCAAACTATTATTGCCAGTGATGAACCTCTCTACGGAATAGATGAGGTGCTGGCATTAGGTATTACTAATGTGTATGGCACAATCGGACTTACGAATTTTGGCTACCTAGATAAAACTAAGTTAGGAATTCTGGCTGTGATCAACGATGATCCCCAGGCTGTACATACCTTCTTGGACGACCTGGTGGCTGGATTAGCAGCGGCAGCCTCAGCCCGCTTGGCCCACAATGGTTGGGGTCAACCCTAAGGCTGCCGGCCAAGACCCCTACTGTGGGGGTGGTTTATTGCGATGCTAAGATGGGTCTTCTGATTGCCTAGTTGTGCGGTACTTGCCTAGTTCGACATCACTGTAAGCTAAGCAAAGGAGTAGAGCTCGATGTGGAAGGTTATTTACATTGCACCTAGTTTGCATGTTGCCAATCGACTTAAGGAACTGTTGACTGCTGAAGGTTTGTTGGTTACCGATCGACCTCTCAGCAAAAGCAGCGAAAATGGCCCTCGGGAATTGTTGGTTCCTCAGTCGGAGGCTGCTGAGGCCCACGAAATATTGAATCGTGCCCTCTGCAGTCAGGCAATGAAATCACGCCCGCGAATTTAAATAGGTGAATACTATGGGCAAAATTGGTGTATTAACTAGTGGCGGCGATGCCCCCGGCATGAATGCGGCCATCCGGGCCGTAGTACGAACAGGAATATATTACGGTTATCAGGTAGTGGGAATTAGACGGGGTTTTGCCGGCCTCTTGGCGGGAGATATGGTGGACTTAGAGTTGGGGTCGGTGGCTGACATTATTCATCGGGGCGGCACAGTGTTGCGAACGGCTCGTTCGGAGGAATTTACTACTGAGGATGGACAAGCCCGAGCCCGGGAGAATCTGATGTCCGCTGGTATTGAGGGCTTAATAGTTATCGGCGGCGATGGTTCGTTGAAAGGAGCCACCGCTTTGCTGGAACGCGGAATTCCTACCATAGGAGTACCGGCCACCATCGATAACGACATGGCCGGAACCGACCTAACTATCGGCTTTGATACGGCAATTAATACGGCTGTAACAGCTATTGACCGAATTCGGGATACGGCTACTTCCCATGAAAGAACTTATATTATTGAAGTTATGGGCCGCCTTTCCGGCCAAATTGCGCTGGCGGCCGGTTTAGCCGCCGGGGCGGAATCTATCGTAGTTCCCGAAGCCTTAACCACCAATGAAGAGATATGCCAGCGTTTGTATCGGGGGTATCAACGGGGAAAGCGCCATTCCATTATTGTTGTTTGTGAGGGGGCTGGCTCCGGCTATGCTATCAGTGAATATATCCAGGCCCGTACGGGCCTACAGCCACGGGTTACCGTACTAGGCTATATCCAGCGGGGCGGTTCTCCCACAGCGCAAGACCGGATCTTAGCCAGTCGCATGGGGTCCTTTGCGGTAGAATTGCTACGGGAGAACCGGGTAGGCCATATGGTGGCCATTCAGGGAGGGCAAATCGTCGCCGTCCCTATGGGGGAGGTGGTGGGGCGGCCCCACGAATTCGACTCTCAGCTACTGGAATTGGTGCAAATTTTAGCTATTTAACTAAACAGGTGGTGTAAAAGGTGAAGTATAACCAGTTGGGAAAAACCGGGTATAAAGTTAGTGCGATGGGTATTGGTGGTATACCAATTCAGCGGGTCGGACAGGAGGAAGCGGAGGCAGTAATTGCAGTTGCGTTAGAAAGTGGAGTCAACTTTTTAGATACGGCCCGCGGTTATACCGATAGTGAAGAGAAGTTTGGCTTGGCTTTACAAGGCGTGCGTGATCGTTTTATTTTAGCAACCAAGACGCCCGCCCGAGATGCGGAAGGGGCACGGCGGGATTTAGAAACCAGCTTACGCATGCTACGGACCGATTCCATTGAACTTTATCAGCTCCATAATGTTAGCAAGAAAGCTGAACTGGAACAGGTGCTAGCCCCCGGCGGCGCCTTGGAAGCCCTCCTCCGGGCCCAAGAAGAAGGGCTGATCAAGCATATTGGAATTACCGGACATAACGATCAGATTTTACTACAAGCGGTTGAAACCGGCCTCTTTGATACAGTGCAGGCGCCCGTAAATGCGGTTGAGCGTCAATTTATCCCGGTACTTAAGGCGGCAAAAGAACGAAATATGGGTACTATTGCCATGAAGCCTTTAGCCGGCGGCTCCTTTATGCATCCCGAATTGGCTTTACGGGAACTGTTGGCCGAACCGTTGTTAGACGTTGTTATTCCTGGTGTGGACAGTGCGGAACAAATGCGGCAAAATGCGGAGCTGGCGGCCAATTGGCGTCCTTTAGATGAGGAAGAAAGAGCCTTATTGGAAAAAGAGGTGGCCGAATTAGGGTAAGGTTTTTGCCGGCGTTGCGAGTATTGCTTGCCTTGCCCACAAGGCATCAAAATCCCCCAAGTTTTCATCTTTGAGGGCTATGCCACCCGCTATAATCTGGCCGAGTGGGCCGTAGGACGCTATGCGGCCATGGATAAAAATGCAGCCGATTGCGCCGATTGCGGTATCTGTGAAAGCCGTTGTCCCTATAGTTTGCCCATTAGGGAGATGCTAAAGCGAGCCCACGCAAATCTAAAGTCGTAAATATTAATCCCTGCTGAGGATGCTCAGCAGGGATTAATTTATGGGAGGTAGTGCCCGTGCCTGTTGCAAGCGGGCAGTTAAAAGGGCCTGTAATTCAGGGGTCAAACAGAGGGTTGCCAAATCTCGAATGTGAAAGTAGGGGTTACTTTCCCATCCTTCCGCGCTTAGCAATACCATGCCATCACAGAGCCGCCGAATTCCAAACCATACGGGCGAGCTACCTTCCTGCTTGGGGGCATCATCGCTTGCCGGCTCCGTTAAGCAGCGGCTCAGCTCCGTAAATACCTTTTTGATCTCATTCTTATCAGTTACCTTAGTAAATTTCCAACCATCATCATCCAGCACGCCGTATTCCAGTTGCAGTGGGTTTTTGTACCACGTCCAGGGCAAGTGGGCCGCCGCATAGCGTTTGTGCATTAGAGGGGTAAAGAAGTAACATTGATTGAAATATATCAGGCTTAAAAGGACGGCAGTGAAAGCCGCTATAATTGTCCAGGAATAACTTCTGCGTAGCAACTTCCTTATCCGCCTCCTTGCTCTATATTTAAATAAATAGACGTGTATTAGGGCCAAAAGTTCCCTACTTTGTAGCCATATTTCTGTGGTAGAATGGCAGCATGGGAGGGGGTAGATAAAGATGCGACCTAAGAGTTACAAGTGCATATTTCTACTGAGCATTTGCTTGTTATTATTGTTTGTTCCTGCCGCTCAGGCCACGGAAGAAACCGAACTAAACCTGCAAACCTTCCGGGGAATCGTTTTAGAAGTAGAACCGGCGGAGGAAAATCCGCTGGGTGAGAGTGGCTATGATTCGGAAGCTAACAATGTGACCATTCGGTTTTTAAATGGTCCCTATAAAGGGCAAGAGATGACCATATTGCATATCACCGGTGGTAATCCGGCCTATGATATTTTTGTGGAACCGGGCAATAAGGTTCTACTGGAAGCGGAACTAGATGGGGATGAATTGGTCAATGTTTATATCGCCGACCACATTCGAGATACTTACGTCTATGTGCTAGTTGGACTTTTTTGCCTACTGGTACTTCTAATCGGCGGCAAGGCGGGCCTCAGGGCCATGTTTAGTCTAATTGTTACCGTGATATTAGTGGCTCAAGTTTTTCTGCCTTTGCTCCTGCGGGGTTATTCGCCGCTGCCGTTAGCGGTGCTGTTGTCCACCCTATCTATTATAGTAACGCTGGTAGTGGTGAGCGGTTGGAATAGAAAGACCCTGGCTGCAATTTTAGGTACCGCCAGTGGGGTGCTGGCAGCTGGTATCTTAGCCTATGTTTTTGGCAACCTGGCCAAGTTAACCGGCCTCAGCCACGAAGAGACCCAGATGTTGATGTATATACCGCAGGGAATAGAGTTTAACTATCAGGGTTTGTTGTTTGCCGGCATTGTGATTGGTGCCCTAGGTGCGGTTATGGACGTGGGTATGTCGGTGGCGTCCTCCATGTTTGAGATTAAGAGTGTAAGCCCCCAGATCAGTCTGGGAGAGTTATTCCGTTCGGGCATGAATGTGGGGCGGGATATCATGGGTACCATGACTAACACCCTAATCCTGGCCTATCTAGGCAGTAGCACCCCACTATTATTGCTCTTCTTCGCCTATCAAGTCCCTATAGAGAGAATTATGAACTTAGACACCATCGTCACCGAATTGGTGCGTGCTTTCTCCGGCAGTATAGGTCTAGTATCTGCCATACCGTTAACTGCCCTAATTGCGGCCTGGTTGGCCGGCGGCGAAAAAAGTGGGCAAGAGAAAGCGGAACAAAGCTTGTAAAGACGGGGCCGTCGCGAGAACTCTTTGCGACGGCCTTCATATTTCTTTAATATTATGTACCTATTTGCGGGCTTGTTCACAGGGGGTTAAGGCTGCCCAGTTGGGGGGCTGGGTGTATACTACCGGTCTATCGTTGAGATGGACTGCCCAGATGCGGGCGGCTTCCCGTCTATGGCGTAAACGCCAGTGTTGGTTGCGCTGGGGGCGCAAAGGGGCTAAGGTGCGATAGGTAACATAGGGGACCCGGTAACGGTTAAAGGCGGTTACAATGGCACTATGTCCAAAGCGGCCCTCTCCGTACCAATCGTAATAGATGATATCCCCGAGGCTCAGGCGTTTAGCCAGCGCTGGATTGGCTAAGAGGTCGACTACTTGCCCATGGTTGGCGCTTAAATTGCGTAGCTGAGTTTCAGGTAATGACCAGGTACAGGACCACCAGTCGTCGTGGTATTGATCAAAAGGTTCTAGCGTCAGGTGGCGGTACCACCATTCGGTGGCCTGTCCCGTCTGACGGTAATCCATACGGAAGCCCCCCACCAGTAGGCATTGGGACGTAAAATTGGTGCAATCGCCGCCCCCACCCATGGTATCCATGTTAGCAAATTTAGGGTTAGGGTTGTTATAGCGGCTAAGGGCATAACGTACGGCTCGGCGCCGGTTATAACGGGTGCGCACTTGTTGTTGGCTAATCATATCACTCCTCCTCACAGCCTATTTCTATAGCCTATGAGGAGATACAATAGTCGGTGCTGCTACTGCCAGCGTCCATAAAAGTTTAGCGGCTGTGGTGCATGAGCATCGACAGCCGCTTATTGCCTATTAGTCTTTTTGAGTAAAGGTGCTGCAGTTGGTATCTTCGCTACGCTCGGCACCAGACCCGGTTACTTCAATGGCATCCGCATGACATTCATCGCCAGTGCGCCAGTAATAGCAGGTGTCAACAACACAGGTGATGGTAGGGCTCATTTCGCCGCCGGTTAGTGCGTCCGCCATCCCACTCCAGTTCAGATTATCCATGGAAGTAATATAACTGCCTAGCCCTTCTTTCCTATGGAAAGTCTTACACTGGGTTTGGTCCTCTACGTGGGGCATGCGTCCTCGGCTTTCATTTAAAATATCGATATTTCTTGCACCGCACATACCGGAGAGCCAATGGGTGCAGGTATCAACGTGGCATTTCACCTTGGTCATCCAACTCACCTCCTGCCCTTAGTGTGCACGGGGCGGAGGCAATACATGCCCGCTCAGCGGCGATCACCCCTAGTAATCTACCGGATTTTGCGCTTGTGGAAGGGGCGCCTCCGCTTGACCTGTTCCTGTTGGTCCAATTTTTCTAGGGCGCGGTGGGTCTTGCGTGTAGACCAGTACCAGAGATAGCCGACCAGCGCCAGTGTTAGCAGGATAGGCAGCCAAAAGCCGCCAAAGGTAATAATCACGCTTTCACCTCTTCCGCTTTTGGGGTATTTTGCCCTGGCTGGTCAGGAAAACTAACCAAAATCAGTGGAAAAGAGGCGATTTGTAATGGGTGAACGCAACATTTTGTCCTATTTTCAGAGCTCTACCCAGGCTCGGAAGGCGGCTGCTGAGCTAAAGCAGTTGGGATGCGAAGTTGTGCAGGTAGATCGTATCCATCGCTACCCCACAGGGCGCTTAGATAATGATCTGCATAATCCGCTTTCCGGTGAGATTAGCAGCCTATCCAATTTGGTGCTGGGGAAAGGATGTCTGATGCTGCTAGGGTTCTAGCGGGTAGTGATCCCTCCGTATCGGGCATGTCGGCCGGTGAAGCAGCAGGCCATTATCCCTTTATCTTGACGGCGATTGCTGACAGCGAAAAGGTTGAACAAGCTGTTGGGATTATAAAGAGATATGGAGGCTATGTATAAAAAGTTCTTGACATAGCTGCCTAGGGCGGGTTAAGCTGTACTTGAGAATACCCCCTGGGGGTATAGGAGGGGAGCCGATGAGTGTAACACAAAGGATAACTTTAGCAGTGAACGGCATGACCTGTGCAGCTTGTTCTGCCCGGGTAGAAAAGGTCTTACGGCAGCAGGAAGGTGTCGTAGAGGCTAATGTCAATTTAGCGACTAACAAGGCAACGGTAACTTTTGATCCGGAACTGATAACCATAGAGCAACTCATTAAAAGCATCACCGACAGCGGCTATGAAGCCCAGCCGGCCGATATGTCCAAGGTGGAATTTAGAGTCGGTGGCATGACATGCGCCGCCTGTGCTGCCGGTGTGGAAAGGACACTACGGCGGGTGCCCGGAGTCTATCAAGCCAGTGTCAACTTGGCGGCGGAGCGGGCCACTATTCAGTATGATACGGCCGTCACCAGTGTGAAGGAGTTGATGGCGGCTGTTAGCGATGCGGGCTATACAGCAGAAGCTTTGTGCGTTGAAGCCGATGGCGATCGGGAGCAGGAAGCGAGGGCTCGCGAAATTCGCCGCCAGCGAAATCTAATCATCGTCAGTGCGGTCTTATCTGCTCCCCTGCTGCTAGTGATGTTTGATATGATTTTCAATTTCTCCCTGCCCGCCCTTTTCCATGCACCGCTGGTGCAGTTCGTTTTTGCCACACCGGTGCAGTTTATTGTTGGCTGGAGCTTCTATAAGGGAGCTTACCGGTCGCTCAAGAGCGGCAGCGCCAATATGGATGTGCTGGTTGCTCTAGGCACCAGTGCAGCCTACCTTTTGAGTGTCTATAACACCTTCTTTGTGCCGGTGGCGGAGGGCGAAATGCTCCATCTATATTTTGAGTCTTCGGCCGTAATTATCACCTTGATTCTCCTGGGTAAATATTTGGAGGCCCGAGCAAAGGGCAAAACCTCGGAAGCTATTCGTAAACTGATGGGGTTACAACCTAAGACTGCCCGGGTGGTGCGGAATGAACAGGAGATCGACGTGCCCATTAGTGATGTGGTGGTAGGCGATATAGTGGTAGTGCGTCCTGGAGAAAAGATTCCCGTTGATGGTGTGGTGGTGGCGGGTACTTCTTCAGTAGATGAATCGATGCTCACCGGCGAAAGTATCCCGGTGGACAAGGAGCCGGGCGACCAGGTGGTAGGAGCCACCATCAACAAACACGGATCCTTCCGTTTTCGCGCCACGAAAGTTGGGGCTGACACGGCCTTAGCCCAGATCATAAAAGTAGTGGAGGAGGCTCAAGGCTCCAAGGCTCCCATCCAGCGGATGGCCGATACGATTTCCGGTATATTTGTGCCAGTGGTGGTAGCCATTGCGGCCATAACCTTTATAGCTTGGTACCTGCTGACGGGTAATGTGGAGCGAGCAATTATCAATATGACCGCTGTGTTGGTAATAGCATGTCCTTGTGCATTGGGGTTGGCTACCCCCACCTCCATTATGGTAGGGACGGGCAAGGGAGCGGAGAATGGTATCCTATTCAAAGGTGGCGAGCATTTAGAGAACGCTCACCGGGTGCAGGATATTATTCTGGACAAAACCGGTACCATCACCAAGGGCGAACCGGCAGTTACCGATGTTATTGCTTTTGAGGCTTGGGCAGGGAAGGAAGACGAGCTGCTGACTTTGGCGGCCAGTGTGGAACAAGTGTCGGAACATCCTCTCGGGGAAGCTATTGTTAACAATGCTAAAGAGAGGGGCCTAGACCTATTACCGGCGGAGGATTTCCAGGCCATACCCGGCCACGGCATTGTGGCGCGGGCAGCTGGCAAGCGAGTGCTGGTAGGGAACCGGAAGTTGTTAAGGGAGCAGGGTATTGATTTTGAGGCCCATTTGCAGACCTTAGAGCAACTGGAGGAGCAAGGTAAGACGGCCATGTTGGTAGCCTGTGAAGAACTGGCGGCAGGTATCATTGCTGTGGCCGATACGGTGAAGCCCGAGTCGGCAGCCGCCATTGCCGCTTTAAAAGAAATGGGTTTAGGCGTCTACATGATTACCGGTGACAACTGGCGCACGGCACGAGCCATAGCTGAGCAAGTTGGTATTGAACAGGATCACGTCTTTGCCGAAGTATTGCCGGAACACAAGGCGGAGGCAGTTCAAAAACTCAGAGATGAGGGCCGTGTTGTCGCTATGGTGGGTGACGGCATTAACGACGCTCCCGCTTTAGCCACCGCCGACGTGGGGATGGCCATCGGCACCGGCACCGATGTGGCCATGGAGGCGGCCGATATTACCCTCATGCGCGGTAATCTGGAGTCCATCGTCAGTGCCATTCGCTTAAGCCGACTTACGCTCCGCAATATTAAGCAGAACCTGTTCTGGGCCTTCTTCTACAATTCACTAGGGATACCGGTGGCGGCCCTAGGTCTGCTGAACCCTATCGTCGCCGGAGCGGCAATGGCCTTTAGTTCGGTCAGCGTGGTAACCAACGCCTTGCGTCTGCGGACGGTGCGTATTTAGGCTAACGTTAGGGGCTGTCGCATGAGGATGTTAAGCTACAGCCCCCTCGGCTCTTGCAAACATGGGGCTATCATAGTCTTAAGATGCCCCATGTTTTTTTGTTCTAAAGGAGTACCAAGTTAGTACCGGGTGTGGTCCGGGTAGTTGACTATCGCGCGAACTGACGCAGCCCTCTACTTGGGCAAGACAGAAGGGCATAACTTAGACAAAACAAAAAAGCAGGGCTAAGCCCTGCTTTTAATTTCATAGTGGTGCCGAAGGTGGGAGTCGAACCCACACGTCCAGAGGACGCGTGATTTTGAGTCACGTGCGTCTGCCATTCCGCCACTTCGGCAAGCTGTTTGCTAGATTATTATAAAGCTAGATTAACCTATCTGTCAAGAAACAGTATATGCTAGGGGAGTGTAATTTTTGGCTCCTCCCTATTACGCCGATAAAGTACGATATTATAACCGATAACTTGCACCACTTCTGCGTCCAGTGCTTCCGCCAATCTATCGGCTATGGTGCGAGGTTCTTCGGCCAGGTTTTTCAGAACCCGTACTTTAATCAGCTCTCTTGCGGTCAAGGCGTCATCAAGCGCTGTAAGCATATTTCCGCCCAAGCCACTTTTGCCAATTTGAAAAATCGGTTCCAGGGGGTTGGCTAAACCCCGCAAGAAGCTGCGTTGTTTGCTGGAGATCATACTATTCTCCTCCTTCATTTCACCGCCGCCTTTTGGCTACGTGTAATAGTTTTACCATAGACCGGGCGCCGAGTGCAAGTTAGATGCAGACAAAAGACTTATTATCAGTTAAAATGAAGGCAAGTTATTGTCATTTTTTGCTTGCTGACCAATAGCAAGAAAATTAAGCTGGGAACAAAGGCGCCTCTTCGTACGTCATATAATATTAGCGCCTCCGGTTTACCGGTGCACTAAGGGGGGGTTAGGTAGTGCAGCTCGCCGGTCTTAGCGATGAACAACTGGTAGAACAGTTCCTGCAAGGCAATGCGGCAGCCTTTGAAGAGCTCGTTATCCGCTATGAGCAAAAGGTCTTTCAATTGGCTTATCGTCTTAGCGGCGACCTCGACGATGCTAGCGACCTGGCCCAAGAAGCCTTTCTTAAAGTCTATAAATATCTCGGCCAATGGCAGGGGAAGGCGTCCTTCTCCACCTGGCTATATCGCATTGTAACTAATGCCTTTTTAGACGATGTACGAAAGCGTAAGCGGCGTCCACCGGTAGCCGTATCACTAGATGCTAGTATTCCCACGGAAGATGGAGAAGTATTAAGGGAGTTTCCTAGCACCGATGCGGGGCCAGAGCAGGAGTATTTACGGCTAGAATTACAGCAGATGGTGCAGACAGCCTTGTCCGAGTTAGAGCCCGAATATCGGGTTATGCTTACCCTGCGCGATATTCAGGGTCATTCCTATGAAGAGATTGCCCAAATAACCCAGCTGAAACTGGGAACAGTAAAGTCACGTATTAGCCGCGCCCGTGCCGCTTTGCGAAAAAAATTACGGGCAGCGGAACAATATGCGGAGCTATTACGTCAAATTTAATGAAAGCAGAAAGAAAGGGGGGTGAAGTGATGAGTTGTAAAGATGTTGCCAAGCTTTTGCCCTTATTTTTAGATGAAGAGTTAACAGCCAAGGAACGGGAAAGGGTAACAACTCATTTAGCCACATGCGCCAATTGTCAGCAGTTATTAGATGCCTATCGACGAGACCAAGAGATTCTACGATCACTCTCCCCGGTTGAACCGCCTCCTAATTGGCGTGCCCAACTTATGGATCGGGTGAACGGAACTAGTAAGAAAGGCCAACGTCAGTTCCCGGCTTGGAAATTCTTTGTTCCCCGGCTAGGATCGTTGGCTGCAGCTTTGCTGGTGGTGCTGTTAGTGACAAATATCTATATTTTCCCTTCCTATCTTGCCGAGCATTTAGAAGAGGAGCCTCTACCGGAAATGAGGATTATGTCGTCGACAGAGCAGGAAAATCATGGCGTGCCGGCAGAACCAGACACTGCCTCGAAAGACGATCCGCCGACCGAAATAGCTATAGCCGGTTGGACGGCTGCTGATTTGCAGAAAGATGCCAGGAGCCTGGCCACTAACCCGGCAGACCAACTACAAAAGCGCTGGTGGTTCTGGTCCTCTACTTTAGGTGTGTTTATTTGGCTGACGGCAGCCGCCTATTACTATTACCGTTATCGTCGAATCTTAAAAGAGCAAACCGACTAATAGGTCTCCCGCAGGTGAACTACTGCGGGAGTTCTTGCTTCAAGGCGGCGGACTTTCTTGCTGCTAGGTGCATCTGATAGAATAAAATACAGGGATTGGTTTTTTGTATATTAGGGAGGTATTTTTGTGTCAAAACAACGCCTTTTCTTGCTTGATGGGCATAGTTTAGCTTTTCGGGCCTTTTTTGCTTTACCCTTGCTTTCTACGGCCAGTGGGCGATTCACTAACGCAACCTATGGCTTTGCCATGATGCTAACCCGTTTGCTGGAAGACAATGAACCGGATTATATAGCTGTGGCTTTTGATGCGGGAAAACCCACCGAACGTCTTAAACTCTATGCCGATTATAAAGGGACTAGGGATAAGACTCCGGGCGAAATGGCCGAACAGATTCCCTATATTAAGGAAATACTGGCGGCTTACAATATCCCGATGCTCGAGTTGCCTGGCTACGAAGCCGACGATATCATAGGTACCCTGGCCAAGCAGGCTACCGCCGCCGGGCTGGAAACGGTTATTGTAACCGGTGACCGGGATACGCTGCAGCTGGTTTCAGAAACGGTGACCGTTTGGTTAACTCGGCGGGGAATTACCGATGTTGAAGTTTATGATGAAGCTGCCGTGAGGGAGCGTTATGGTCTGGAACCGAAACAGTTGATTGATCTGAAGGCCCTGATGGGAGATAGCTCGGATAACATCCCCGGCGTACCCGGAATCGGAGAAAAAACGGGCATAAAACTGCTGAAGCAAGCCCAGAGTTTGGATGCTTTACTGGCCCATCCGGAGGCCTATACCAGTAAGAAGACTTTGGAGCGATTGCGGACCTATCATG